>CAZTWM010000045.1:3042-8410 GCA_964617935.1 uncultured Thermoplasmatales archaeon
TATATATCTTCAGAGGAATGGAAAGGAAATAATGAAAATGAAGGGGGAAGTGGAGGAGGCATACCTGGATTTGAAATGGTAACAATAACTTTTGGTATATTTTTGTATTTTTTAATGTATAAAAGAGGGAAATGACGAGATGTAAAATGAAAAAGAGAATGGGAATGCTTAGGGAAAAGCGTGGTGCAACATTTATTCCTGTGCGCTTAGTTATGAGCATAGTGATTATTGTAGCAATAAGCGGTTTATTTTATGCGGGTCTTAAATATTGGATGCCATTAATTGAAGAAAAAAAGATGGATAGACAAGTAAATGAAATAAATGCAATGTTTCAGGAGATGGTAAAAGGAAGTGCAAGAAATGTGGCGCTTGGCGAGAATTACAAAGAAGAATATGGAGAAAGGAGAAAATTTGAATTCGATTTGCCTTCGAAATTAGTATATCTCGGATTGGGGGTAGATCCAGATCCTTTCAATAATGGAAGTTTAAGGAGAGGGATAACTGGAGATGGGAGTATAATTGTCTATAAAATAGAAGGAAGAAGTAAAAAAGTATACTGGATGGATGAAAACATAAAGCTAAGATTGGGTGAATACAAAAATAAAAACTGGGTTATAAAAGACCCACCAGAGGGACTTATCCTTAAAGGCGGAGGAGTTCATAAAAAAGTTATTTTTGAGTTAGTCGAATATCATGATAAAAAATATATTCTGATTTATGCCAATAATTCCGATACCATTCCATATATGAGGGTGATGCCCTCTCTTCTTTATATTTCAAATCCTTCGTATGGAGAAAGCCTATATGAGAAAATAGTAAAGAACTGGAAATATTTGACAGGAAAAATAAAATCTCTCCTCAGTGTAAATATGAATCTATAGCAGAAAAGTTCTAATTGGAAGGAAAAAATATTTCATAACCATATCTCCTATTATTTTCCATCATATTTTACTCCCTCTTCCAAACTCCTCTTACCAGTTTACCATCATTGCTTCCACAAAATCTTCACATTCTTTTGACCCATGATGCCCCACCGCCCTTATCTCATATTTTCCAAATGCTGGCTCATCAAACATCCATATTGTCTCATTTCCAGAATATTTTAGTTCATCATTGACATAGATATCGATGGAATCAATATTCAATGCTGTCATTTCTATTGTTATTTTTCCGATAACCACTGTTTTTTCCAAGGGCACAATTCCTCTGTCATTTATGTATAAGTGATTTCTCGGTTTCGTGATATTTATTCCAAACGTTTCATTCAAAATCAATTTCAAAATCAAAAGATCTCCCTTTTCCATATAATGTTTATACTCTCCGCTATAAACTGCCTTTCCGGTTTCCACTTCTCCTTTCATATTCCTTTTCATGTATTCAATACTTTCCACATCGTAGGGAAATCTTATTTTTAATATTCCCTCCTCATATGCATAAAAAATAGATGTTCTCCCAACGTTTGCCACTCCATGAAATGGCTGTTGTAAAGCATCGTTTAAGATATTTGATATTGGAAAACTTGCTTCTTCATCCAATCCTGCTCCATTGACAAAAACAAAATTGTTATTTTTTATTACAAATGCATATTCCTTTCCCCGAAAATTTCCAGTGGAAAGTATATTTCCATAAACATCCTGTGGTTCTATGGGATTGAACAAATACCAATCATCACTTAAATGGTAATACTCTATTCCTTCATATTTTCCCTTTACACCCCATGTGCCGAATAAACTTTCGAACTCTTTCTGGTTAATACCCACTTTATTCCTTATGATACCCCATTCACCACTGAGGGGCAAATCATATGCAACTTCAAAAAATACAGGTTTGCTCTGATTGAACAAAGAGAGTATGGAAGAAGGTAAATGAAGTGTTGTATTCATCCTCCCTCTGGTATAGATATAATAGGCTGCAGCATTTTCTAATGGCTCATTTGTGATATATGTGGTGTAGCCGCTTGCCTCGGCGGCACTGGCTATGGCAGGGTAGCCAACATCAAAAAGTTGCCAAGCGTCCATATCCTCCTTATCGTTGGTTAAATATACCACAATATTGAATATGGGTTTGTTCCCATCATATGAAAAATTATTTGCGATTTCCCTCACTTCTTTAGGCTGAAATTCTTCAAAATCATCCTTACTATAAATCATGGCAAAAACGTATTGGGGATTGTATTGCAACGTTCTCAGGACAAGCACATTTTCCATGTTTTCTATACTTCCCACAGCCCACTCTTCGGGACAGCTCTTCACCCATAAATTTTTATTCAAAGAATGTGCAAAGCCAGCAGCCATTTCCCATCTCACCAGATCATCGTTCATGTAATAATCTTCTGTCATCAAAATACTGCAATTGGAATATGCTCGAAAGACCGAACTTCTTTCTTCATTAAACCATGCCACATCATATGGTATGTGCTTGTGTATGTAGGGCAGTCCATATTCATTACATTTTTCATATACTCCTGCCATCCACTCTGCAGGGAACATTTCTTCCGATATTCCATCTACTCCATAATTTATGAGTTCATCAACAATATTCACCACATCTTTCTCATCCGGTATTCTTCCAGGATTATCATATCCATCTCTCAATTTCCATGCAAGTGTTTGAATATCCACATAAACCTTTATTCCCTTCCCATGGGACTGATTTATCAATGCAGCAAGTAAATCGCCCCCATATTCCCAGCCCAGAGACTGCAAAGTGGGAGATTTAAAATAATAATCCCATGGCATAGCATTGAATAAAATCAGGCTGTATCCCTTTTCCTTGCAGGATGAAACAAAATCCTCCACGCCTATTTCATTAATTAATTCAACACCATCACAATGTATGCCCAGTTGAAATGCATTTGCCAATGGAAGCAAAAACAAAATCACAGCAAAAATTGCAAGCTCTTTCATGATCCTTTACCTGCCATAATTTTTTCTTTTTCTGCCACCACATATTTGGTTTTAATTACAGAATCGGGGTTCAATGAAATGGAATCAATGCCCTTGCCAACCAAAAATTCCACAAATTCAGGGAAATCGCTGGGTGCCTGCCCGCATATGCCTATCTTTTTGCCATATTTTTTAGCCACATCTATCACCATTTCCACCATTTTTTTGACAGCATCATTCCTTTCATCGAAGAGGTGGGAAACGAGTGTAGAATCCCTGTCTATTCCCAAAGTGAGTTGGGTTAAATCGTTTGAACCTATGGAAAAGCCGTCAAAAATTTTTGCAAATTCTTCCGCCATTATAACATTTGAAGGCAACTCACACATCACATATACATCCACATCTCCTCTTTTAAGACCAAATTCCTCCATCACTCCAATAACTTTTTTCCCTTCTTCGGGGGTTCTGCAGAAGGGCACCATCACCTTTACATTCCTTAGCCCCATCTCCTCTCTCACCTTCTTTATAGCTCTGCATTCCAGGCGAAATGCCTCTCTGAACTTTTCATCATAATATCTGGAAGCCCCCCTCCATCCGAGCATGGGATTGCTCTCAATGGGCTCATAAAGCCTCCCTCCTATCAAACTGGCATATTCATTGGTTTTAAAGTCAGAGAATCTAACTATCACATCATTGGGATAAAATGCTGCTGCAATCCTCGCCACCCCCATGGCAAGTCTGTCCACATAAAAATCCTTCTTGTCCTCATATGTTTTTGTCCTTCTCTCTATTTCCTCAACAATTTTCCTTATATTTTCATCCCCCGCACTTCTCAACTTTTCATATTCCACCAGAGCCATTGGATGTATTCCTATATGGGAATTGATTATAAACTCAAGGCGCGCCAGCCCCACGCCATCATTGGGTATGTGAGCCAGCAAGAATGCCTTTTCAGGAATGGCAACATTCATCATTATTTTTGTCTTTGTCTCTGGAACATCATCAAAGGCGATTTTCTCCTCCTCATATTTGAGCAATCCCCTGTAAACCCGTCCAACACCTTCAGAACAATCCACAGTTATTTCCTCCCCTTCCTTTATCAATTCAGTTGCAACCTTTGTTCCGATTACTGCGGGAATGCCAAGTTCTCTGCTCACAATTGCTGCATGACATGTCCTGCCTCCTCTATTGGTAACTATGCCTGCTGCCTTTTTCATGATTGGTTCCCAATCTGGGTCTGTCATTTCAGTAACCAGAATATCTCCTTCCCTAAACTCTTCTATATCCTCTATGCTCCCCACAATTCTCGCTGCCCCCCTTCCTATCTTATTTCCTATGGCTTCTCCCTCCACAATTACTTCCCCTTTTTCCATCAGCCGATATACTGATATTTCTCCACCTGATGAATGAACTGTTTCAGGTCTTGCCTGAACTATAAAAATTTCATTGGATATTCCATCCTTCGCCCATTCTATATCCATGGGAATTCCATAATGCCTCTCTATTTCCAGAGCCCACCTTGCAAGCATGAGAATTTCCTCGTCACTTAAAATGAAGGAATCCATGAGATGTCCTGGAACATCCTTCTCCACCACTCCATTATCACCATAAACCAGCATTTTATTTTTTAAACCCATCTTCTTTTCGATGATGGCATTATACCCTTCCTCAAGGGCTGGTTTGAAAACATAGAATCCATCTGGATTAACAGCCCCCTGCACCACCAGTTCGCCAAGCCCCCACGAACCAGTTATATAAACCACATTTCTGAATCCACTTTCAGGGTCCATGGTGAATATGACTCCAGAACATGCCTTATCCGCCCTTACCATTTTCTGTACCCCAACTGCTAAATTAACATCGAAATGGGTGAATCCGTGGTCTTCTCTATATGAAATGGCACGATCAGTAAATAAGGAAGCATAACATTTTTTTATTGCCTCCACCAAATTTTCCTTACCCCTCACGTTCAAAAAAGTTTCATATTGCCCCGCAAAACTGGCTGTGGGCAAATCTTCGGCGGTGGCGCTGCTTCTCACAGCCACATCCACATCCCTTCCATAAATTTCCTCCAGCTTTTTATATGCTTCCATTATCTCGTCCTTTATTTCGTCAGGAACTTCAACAGAAAGGATGATTTTTCGGATTTTCTCCCCGACTCTTTTCAATTCCTGTAGATTGTTCTTGTCAAGGTTCAAAAGTAAATTCATTATTTTTTCTTTTACATCCACAGATTCCAAAAAAAATCTATATGCCTCGGCAGAAAGAGCAAAGCCCGCCGGCACCCTTATTCCCTTAGAAGCAAGATTTCTATACAATTCTCCCAAGGAAGCATTCTTTCCACCAAAAAGAGGAGTATCATTTTTATCAATTTCATCCAGCCACTTTATGAACTTCATCATCAAAAAAATGAGAATTCATATAAAAGATTTGGCTTCAAAATTTTGATTTAAAGAGAAGTATTATTCCATCTTCAACCATAT
>CAZTWM010000046.1:0-8407 GCA_964617935.1 uncultured Thermoplasmatales archaeon
AAGCCATGACAGATGCTGCAAATAGGGCAATGGTTTGCCTATTCCCCCATCCTATGGCGGGCGCCCTTGTGACAGCCACAAGGGAGGGCACAACAAAGAGTATGAGTAAAAAAGCACCAGCAAAATCGAATTTGCTTGGCGTGATGTATCTGCTTTCCCTCAAAACAGCCCATGAAGCAATGAACATCAGCATCACAAAAGGCACAATGCTATGATATGTCTATCGCCACCCATAATGCTGGGATATGAAGGCGCCTGAAGGCAGGGCAACAACTATCCCCACAGCAAACATGGAACTTATCAAGCCCTGCACCTGCGGAACCATCTCAGGAGGAAATTCCTCTCTTACAAGGCTGAAGCTCAGGGGGAATATTGACATGCCTATGCCCTGAAGTCCTCGAGAAAAAAGAAGCTATCTGAAAGTCGGGGAAAAGCCGTTGAGGGTGACACCAACAGCATAAAAAATTAATGAGATGAGAAACATCTTTCGCTTTCCATACATATCTCCAAGTTTTCCCATGACAGCCACGCTCACAGTTCCCACCAGCAGGTATATGGATAAAATCCAGCTTGCATCAGATGGAGTTATCCCAAAATCCTTCTGTATGGTTGGCAGGGATGGGATAAGCACTGCTTCAGTATACATAACCAAGAGGGGAAGTAATACCAGTATTGCCGCAGCCTTTTTTGCATATCTTAAATCATAACCCTCCATGCTATCATCTCAAAGCCGGAAATTGCTTTTCATGATGCAGTCATCTTTTAAACCTTTTCCAAAAAAGCGAGATGGTAACCCAAAATTATTTAGCGAGAGATATACTCACTATGTTGCTCCCCCTCACCACTATCCTTCCAAGTCTTTTCTCGCTCTCGTCACTTTTCTCCATTGCATCTTCCATTACAATATTCATATACTGGTCATAACCGGAGAGTTTTCCTGTAAGCATTCTCCCATCCTTGAGAAGGATGGACACATCTCTGTTCAGACTCACTTCCAGCAAATCAACAGGCAATACCATAAAAAGGAATATACTCCTGTTTTATATATCTTTACCTTAGAAGCAGAAAATGGCAATCCATGTTAATTCATCCGCCAATTCCTATCTTGATATTATGTGGATTATATCCCCGTTTTTGAGGGGATGTTCTGCCCCTATTATCTTACCTGTTCTTGCATCAACAGCCCTTATGAAGCCCTCCGCCAGGTCGCTATGCACCTTATATGCAAGGTCTATTACAGTAGAATTATCTGGAAGAAGAAAAACATCGGGCAAAACATTTCCATCTTTATCGCAGAGTTTGTGCTCATCTTCCACAGGATAAACTGCAATGAGATGGAGCATTTCAAAAACAGCCTTATCTATGCATTGTTGAACGCCTGTGGAACCAAATCTCCTGAGAACATGCTCTTCTATATACTCCAGCCCCTTCCTCTGCTTCTCATCCATCTCTCCAATAATCTCAAAGGCTCCATCTCCTGGTCTGTATTTTATATAACCATGCTCACTTGCCTTCACCAGTGCCAGTTCTGCCATTGCCGATGTTGGAATCGCCATTTCTCCCTGAAATTTTTTTATCATTTCATCACTGGCTTTATCCGCCTTGTTCAAAGCAAGCAGAATGGGTTTTGCCTCTTTTCTAACATGAGTGGAAAATTCCAGCAATTCTTCATCACCCCATTTTGTTGCATCCTCAGGAAGGGAAGATTTTCTTATCGCCACCTTTATCTCCTCCTCCCTTATCCCCAATCCTGTAAGTTTTTCAGCAAGCATCTTCTCCAGTTTAACCCCCTCCAGCCTCGCCTTCATGCTCAGGCGTCGCCAGTCCTTTTCCAGAAGTCCCTTAATCCAGTAATCTATTTCCTCCTCCAAAAATTTTATATCAGCAGAGGGATCATGTTCTCCCAAGCCGCATGGCTGCCCCTCCTCGTCTGTGGAGCCCGAAACATCCACAATGTGTATTAGGCAGGATGCCTGTCTCAGGTCATCCAAAAATTTGTTTCCCAGCCCACGCCCTTCATGTGCTTTGGGCACCAATCCTGCCACATCTATTGCCTCTATGGGAACATATCTTATTCCATCCAGGCATTTTGAATTCTTGGGATTGCATTTGATGCCATATTCCCTGCATGGGCATGGAGTCCTGGCATACATCACCCCCTTATTTGCATCTATGGTGGTAAAGGGATAGTCAGCCATCTCAGCCATGGCAAGGGTGGTGGCATTGAAGAATGTTGTCTTCCCGACATTTGGCTTTCCCACAATACCTATCTGAACCATTTTATCAACCGAAGTAATGAGATGGTTCCTTCTCCTCTTTCTTCCTCACCCTCTTCTCCTTTACAATGTCTATTGCAAGTATCATACCAGTTGGGATTATTCTCGTCATCCCCTCCTTGGAGCCGTGGGATGAATCAAGTTTTATGCATATCCCTCCCTCATCCTTGGATATATAGGAATAGCCAATGAATGTGCCGCTTGTTTCCATTATTTCCTTATCCGAGCCAATGGAATAGATGATATATTTGGAGCCAGGAACCAGTTCTATTATTTCTTCCTTCATTCTACATACCTCCTCTCCACCAGATTCTGAAGATGTCTTACTGTTTCAGCATATCCCTCCATTGCCACCTTCACATGTGCCTCAACGAAATTCCATGCCTTTGAAATACTTCCATATCTAAGGCGATATGTTTTTTTAACCTTTTTCCCCTCTCCTTCCTTTCCCTCTTCCAGTATATCCATGCTCTTGAGTTTATTGAGATGGCGGTATATGGCTGCCTTGGTTGCTTTCAGGGAAACAACCAGTTCCTCCACAGTCCAGTATTTATCGGGGTGGAGAAGGAAGGATTCAAAGAGGCGGTAAGCCACAGATTCTTCATCATCATTTTCCCTCATGTAACCAATGTTTTTCAAAAAGAGGAGGGCAACCCTTTTGTAATCATCATCGCCTGTGGGAGGGGTGGCTTTTACAACCCTTATTTCAAATTCCATATGCACTAATATTCTATCTGTTTATAACTTATTTGGCGTATAAATTTTAAAGGGTAAAGAGGTAAGTTATCTTATTTTTACGTAATTTATTATTTCTGTTTCAGCATAATTGCCCACTTTGTCATAAGCAACCGCCTTTATTTCATTTACAGAAAGAAGTTTACTCCTTGGTAACTCTGCGGTATATGGAGAAGAGTAATCCCTCCATAAGGTTTCTCCATTCAAAATGAATTCAACGTAGAACATCCCTGAATCAGCATCATTGGCATTTGCCCCCGCCTCAAATTTTCCTATGATTATGGTTTTCCCGAAAAGTGAAGGAAGTATGCGACGATTGAACATGTATATATAGCCCTTCTCCGGTGTGGATATTGAAACAGTTGGTTTCACATTGTCAATTTTTATGGTGAAGTTTTTGGTTTTTTCAACATTCCCTGCATTGTCCACACTGTAGTAATATATTTTATGAACTCCATTGGCTGAGAAATTAAAGGTTCCATTGTAAGTTTTCCAGTCCCCATCATCTATTTTGTATTTTGTATAGTTTACTCCCGATATCTCATCCTCCGCCTCAAAACTTATTTTGGCAACACCCTTTATCCACCCCCCGAAGCCATATGTGGCATTTATTCCATAGATTGTTTCTGGAGGAGTATAATCTATTCCAACAGTGAAGTTTTTGGTTTTTTCAACATTCCCTGCATTGTCCACACTGTAGTAGTATATAATATACAGGCTCTCATTGCTCAATGTTATATTCCCTTCATATTCACTCCAATTTCCATCATTTATCTTATAAAATGTTTTGTTCACCCCAGATATATTATCGGTTGCATTAAAAGTTATGGTGATATTGCTCCTGTACCATTTCTTTCCTCCCACCACGCTATAATTTGTTACTGGAGGGGTAAAATCAATGGTTAATTTTAAAGAATTCATGCTTTCATTTCCATCATTATCCCTCACGCTAAGATTCACCTGATATATTCCCTCTCC
This sequence comes from uncultured Thermoplasmatales archaeon, assembly GCA_964617935.1. Lineage (GTDB taxonomy): Archaea > Thermoplasmatota > E2 > UBA202 > JdFR-43 > JAGGZK01. Next base: position 3,990 of record CAZTWM010000046.1, read on the forward strand.
TCCATAGGTATGATTGATAACCATGCCATATCCCTTCTTTCCATCTCCAAAACTCCATGTGTAGTTCACTATGTATCCATCCACATCATAACTCCTGCTGCCATTAAATTCCACCGTTAGATTTTTTGATATTATGTCGCCGCCCGCCTCCGCCACAGGCGGGATGTTTGAAACCAAAATTTGCTTTTCCACATATTTCATTGTTCCATTTTCATCGATGATTACAAGGCGAACGGTATAGGTGCCATTATCCTCATAAATATGCACTGGATTGCGTTCTGTACTGCTATTTCCATCACCGAAATACCATATCCATGCCACTATGTCTCCTGTTGAGTTATCATAAAAATGAACTTCCTGCATGTCTGTTGGGTTGGAGGGTTCCCAGTAAAAATCAGGAGTGAGTGATGCCTCCGCCCCCATCAACAATGTCATCATCACTATCAATAACCCTGTTACACCTCTCATATGAATCGCTTCTAAAATTTGTTTTCATTATTTATGTATTTCGGATACACAGGATTTTATGGCATTGAAAAAAATTTTAAAGGCGGGGAGCATTCATGGAACATGATAACAGGAAATGAGAATAAACCAGTGGTTAAGGTTATTCCTGGAGAAAATGCAAGGAAGATAATGGAAGAGGATGCAAAATATATTGCCACCACCACAAAGGCATCACCTGCTGTTGTTAAGGAAGCAAAGGGTGTGGTTTTTGAGGATGTGGATGGAAATATATTCTTCGATTTCACCTCGGGGGTTGGCGTGGTGAATGTGGGGCATACCAATACAAGAGTAATAGAAGCCATAAAAAAACAGGCGGAAAAATTCACCCATTTTGCTGGCACCGATTTTTATTACAACCTCCAAACAGAACTGGCAAAAAAACTTGTGGAAATAACGCCTGGCGATTTTGATAAAAAGGTTTATTTTGGAAACAGCGGGGCGGAGGCGGTGGAGGCAGCAATAAAGATGGCGAGATGGAGCACAAAAAGGAAGTTTTTCCTTTCCTTTGTGGGTGCATTTCATGGACGAACAATGGGTGCCCTTGCCCTCACTGCAAGCAAAGTGGTTCACAAGGAGAGATTCTTTCCATGGATGCCAGGCGTTGTCCATATCCCCTATCCAAACCCCTATCGAAATCCCTTTGGTATAGATGGATATGAAGAGCCAGATGAGTTAACAAATGCGGTGATAAACTATATCGAATACCTATTTCGCCATCTTGTTCCAAGTGAAGAGGTGGCTTCCATATTCGTTGAACCCATACAGGGAGAGGGAGGTTATATAGTTCCTCCAAAAAATTTCTTGGAAGAACTTTTTAAGTTATCTGAAGAGCATGGAATATTATTTATCGATGATGAAATTCAGGCAGGATTTGGAAGAACGGGCAGGATGTGGGCAATCCAGCATTTTAACGTTACTCCCCATGTAATAACCACTGCCAAGGCACTTGCTTCCGGCATACCCCTTTCCGCCTGCATATACCCCGCAAAGAACGATTTTGGTGTGAAGGGGGCGCATTCCACCACTTTTGGAGGAAATCCAATTGCATGCGCTGCTTCTCTTGCCACCATAGAAGAATTACAAAATGGATTGATAGACAATGCCGCAAGACAGGGTGAAGTGATGAGGAAGAGACTGAAAGAGATGATGGATGAACATGAGATTGTGGGAGATGCGAGAGGTATAGGATTAATGCAGGCGATAGAGATTGTTAAAAGCAAGGAAAGCAAGGAAATGAATCCAAAGGTGAGGGATGAGATAGTGGAGAGAGCATTTAAAAAAGGGCTCCTCCTTCTGGGGTGCGGCTCATCTTCCATAAGATTTATTCCTCCATTGTGTATAACGGAAGAGCAGGTGAACAGTGCCATGGATGTTCTGGAGGAGGCAATAAAAGAAGCAGGAGAGTAATCACACTATCCTTTCTTTCCCCTCCAGTCTCTTCCTTATATATATGAGCATTTCCTGAAGGTTCTTCTCCTTTATTTTATCAATTTTGATTTCTATTGAATGTCTTTTCATCCCATGAATTCTGCTTATCTTTGCCTCCGCCTTTCCCTCATTTTCAGCATTTATGTTTATGGAATTGGCATCGTTTTCCTTCAGAAATTCTGCAATTTCTTCCAACACTTTCCTTATTCTTTCCATGGGTATTTTTTCCTTTCCCGCCTCCAGAGATGCCTTCCTGAATCCTGCTTTCTTCAAACTCCTCAATATTATCTCTGCCGTTGGCAAAATCTCAAAATTTTCCCTCACCTTCTTTATCCCTGTAAATTTTTCAACAATCTCCTCCACCATGCTCGATGGCTTCTTTATTTCTCTTTCAACGTTCAAATCAATCTGGATTTCAATGTTTTTCAGAAACTCCTTCTCCCTCTCCACATGACATTTCCTGCATTCATGCCCTCCATATACTGCATTTATCCATTCATTCACTTCCTTCGGTGAATAGGTCCACGGCGGTTCGGGATAACCATATTTCATTTTACGAATATGGATTGAAGGCAGGGTCGCCATATAAGGTGAACTCATGTATGCATACATACTTTTTATCCAAAACCCTTGTCTCCTCTCCTGAAGAACTCTTTGGAATGACAAGAGGAGGTGTCCACATGAAGGTGGAGTTTGCATCCTGCGGAAGATATTTGTTTTTGGCATTTCTCAAAGCCATTCCTGTTGTGGTATCATTTTTCAACAAATCCAGAACAAAGTCCTCTGCAAGCAGGGCGCCGAAATGTAAATCAGGATATTTCCCTTTAATCCACAAATTCTTTGTGGCATTTATGTAACCCCATATTCCAAAACCCTTGAATATCAGACCAGGCTCGAGATAGCCGGGATCAGCCGTATATCGGGTGGAGGCAACAAAGGCATTCACCCCAGCATGTATGTATGTCTGGCTCAAGCAATTTTCAGGTATAAGCCCCTCTATTTTTCCAACGAGACAGCTTTCTATGAATGCAACACTCGGCTTATACGGCATGTTGACAACATGGCGGACATCAAAACTTCCCTTGCCTGAAAGCCCTGTCTTCAATCCAAGGCCAAACTGGTCTAGCTCCAGAGCATCCCCTGCTTCATACAAATAATGGCTTCCATGGTCGAAGGCAAAGATGTAATTGCTTTCCAGTTGATATTCTCCCCCTTTCCTTTCCATTATAAGCCCGACACGCTGTGCATCCAGTTTATGGGCTGAAAGAACATTGAAGCCCTGTTTTTCAAAGTCATTGCTTATCCTCTCATTTATGAATTTACTCTCTCCTGTGGGAAACTTGGTTGGCTCATCCCTTACAGGACCAAATCCTATTATGCTTTTCAGACGGTTCATTAAAGGAGTTATCACAGGAATTTTCTGAAATTCTATGCCTGTGCCTGTTTGAACTGTAGCCGTATTCTTCCATTCTCCAAGTTTTGATATTATGTCATCATAAAATATGGTTCTTGCTATGAGGGCTGAGCAGTCCTCTGCATCATAGCCTGTTACTCTCCCAACAGCATTTTCCTGGAAGGGATAGAAGGTGAAGGTGTCATTTTCCATATCATCAACTTTTGGGTCTATGTCGCCATATATAAAATCGCTTGCCACCCCCTGCCCCGATACATAGTCGCTGTCAGGGTTACGATAATAATACATGGGTATCATGGTTGCATCCGCCATTATGGCAACATAGATGGGATTGTCTCTATAACTTCCCCATATACGATATATGTCCTTAGGCATATCCCTTATTTTTCTGAGAATTTCGTTTAAACTTTCATGTATCCCAAATGCATGTTTATTGCATGATTCAACCAGGTATTCATTGGATACAGGATATATTATCCCGCTGGTGTTAACATTTTCCCCTCCTGCAAACGCAAAGTTGTCCAGGGCAAATACCATCCCCTTATGATATGATGCAAGATAGGGAGCTAGAGAGGAAAGATGCTCCATCAGGGGGAAATTTCCCCTATCGAGTTTTTCCACCTTTATATTCAATTCATAAGAGCCCTTTCTTTTTGCTATCCATGTTCCCACCACTTCCGCCCTGTATGTGCCGGGCTTGTTATAAACACATGTTTGGTATACCAGACGATCTTTCGTTATATCCCCGTTTTTATTGACTTCCGGAATTCCTCCTGCAGTGGATGTGTATACGAATATTATACCATCGGGAGTGGAAATATGGAGAAAAACCCTATCTCCCCATTTTTCCACATCCTCGCTGTCCTTATTTATCAACTCCACCGTTATTCTTGCAAATCCATTGTATGGAACATTGAAACTGTGGGTGGCAGAATAATTGAATCCAGAGAGGAGAATATTCAAGCCATGCAATGTGCTGCCTGAATTTATTGTCCCGCTGTAATGGTATGAAATGCTATCCATAACCTCTGGCTTTGTTATGTCCAAGGGGTTGGACATAACAACATAT
>CAZTWM010000047.1:0-8320 GCA_964617935.1 uncultured Thermoplasmatales archaeon
TTCGGCAAGAAGAATGGAATAATTTTTCTGCAGAAGAGAAGCAAAATCTATGCTTCCCCTCCCTTTTTCTCCATTGCCGCCTGCCTGAACCTGCATCAAGAGAGATATTATAACTATGCTCATCATCACATATTTTGCAGGTCTCATACACAAATATATGAAAAATCCCTTATAAAATTTCAGTGAGAAGCTTTATTCAGAACAACAAAATCATTATATATCCCTTTCTTTATGCTTTTCAGGATGGTAAAAGGAATGTATCATTACTTGCGAGAAGCATGGAAAAAACCAGATACATCATATAATAGCCCTCAATGGCATCGCCTCATTGAATGGAGGAAGGAGGGCGCGATAGTGAGAGTTGAGAAGCCTCTTCGTCCCGACAGGGCAAAATCACTGGGTTATAAGGCAAAGCCAGGTTTCATTGTTGTAAGGGCGAGAGTAAGGAAGGGAGGAAGAAGAAAGGAGAGACCCAATAAAGGCAGGAAGCCATCGAAAATGGGCGTGAATAAAATCACTCCCAAGAAGTCCATAAAAAGAATTGCTGAAGAAAGAGTAGCCAGAAAATATCCAAATATGGAGGTTCTCAATTCCTACTGGATTGGGAAGGATGGACAACATCATTATTATGAAGTTATAATGGTTGATAGAAGCCATCCTGCCATTATCAATGATAAAGATATAAACTGGATATGTAATGAAAAAGGAAGGGTGTTTAGAGGAAAAACATCCGCAGGAAAGAAGGGCAGAGGACTCAGAAATAAGGGCAAGGGAGCGGAGAAGGTAAGGCCAAGCGTAAGAGCAAATAAGGGAAAAACTAAATAATCATTTATAATTTAAAATCATGCTTGTAATCTGTCCAAATTGTAAAACAGAATTCATAATTCACGATGAATTAACGGGAGAATGTCCTGTATGTGGATTGAAACTTTTATTTAAAGGTGAAAATGAAATAATTGAAAGGGTAAATATAAAAGAGATTGAGAAAAGAGTTGATGAAATTGTGGGCGAGAATGTGGAATTATCAAAGACTGACAGATTTGTTATGGAGATGCTCGATGTTGGAGAAAAAGAAGAAATGGAGGAAGAGGTAGACAAAATCATAGACTGAAGACCCATATCTCCTTTTCTGCCGGTATATCTTCTTTATCCATTTCTATCTCATTTGCCACGTATCTTATTTCGTAGTCAGAAAGATTCAGAAAAGGTTCAAGCGGATTTATTGGGAGGGAGAGTCCCTCTATTTTATAATGCATCGGCACTATTACTCTTGTATCAACTTTTCTTGCTATTTCCATGGCTTCCTCTGCATTCACAGTGAATACTCCTCCAACAGGAACAAAGAGAATGTCTATTTTACCTATTTTTTTTACCATATCGGCATCCAGAACATGTCCTATATCGCCAAGATGACAGAATTTTAAACCATCCAACTCAAATTTGAATATTTTTATTTCTCCTCTCTTTTTTCCCATTTCTTTATCATGATATGCTGTTATTCCCTCTATTTTTATTCCATTAACCTCTTTGCTATCATATACTTTCACACTCCCCTCTTTTTCTACAATTCTTGCCTGATTGTGGTCAAAATGGTCGTGTGTTATTATTATAATATCTGCTTTTGCCCTGGGAGGGGGTATGCCTATGGAGGTGCCATCATGGGGGTCGATAACAATTGTTTTTTCATCCGATATTTCAAAGCATGAATGCCCATGCCATCTTATTCTTATCATTTTTTCCACCACTCCATTAATTTTTCAAAAAATCCTTTCTTTTTCTTCCTTTCTTCCTTCTTCACTTCTTTTAATTTATAGGGAATGTTTTCATACCATTCACCATTGAACCACAGTCTTGCCTTCCCCTTTAAGTAGACTGCCATCTCTTCCTTTTCCATATTCTCCTTTAATTCATCAAAATTCCCATTATAAACAGGAACATTTTTATGAACTATATTCTTTATTTTTACTGTTGCCCTGTTTTTTTCTATCAATATTGAGGTAATTTTAGAAACATCCTCTATGACCTCTGCCTTTTTGTATTCCACCATCTTTTTTGCCTCTCTCTGCCAGTTTCTTAGCCTTTCCTCATTTATTCCTGTTTTCTCAGCCAGTTTTTTAATATCCGCCACAACAAGTTCCTCAGCATTGTGGATTCCTGCTTCCATCAATTTTTCTTCATAAACTCTGCCAATCCCTTTTATCTCTCTGAGAGCCATAGTCTATAAAATGGAAATAGTCTATAAAAATATGTTGTCGGATGAATGCGTATGATATTTATGTACAGTGATTCCATGCTTTTTATACTGAAACGAATTTTAAAATGAATGACAACAAAAATAAATATGCTTTCTTTTTCCATTATGGAACAAATAATTATTGATGAACTCCGCGAAGTCGTTGATGAAAAAAGAATATTTCATGACCCTGCTGATTTATATGCATATGGTTTTGATGCCTCCATTCATCATGCGGTGCCAGATGTTGTGGTGAGAGTAAAGAGTGCTCATGAAGTAGAAGAGATTGTAAGAATAGCAAATCATCATGTTATTCCTGTAATTGCAAGAGGTGCAGGCACAGCTCTGTGCGGGCAGGCTGTGCCCATAAATGGCGGCATCCTCCTGGATATGACGGCCATGAATAAAATAAAAGAAATTCATATAGAGGATTTATATTGTGTCGTTGAACCCGGTGTGATATATGCAAAACTGAATGATGCATTATCAAAATATGGATTTTTTTTCCCTCCTTCTCCAGGAAGCGGGGATGTGTGCACCATAGGGGGAATGATAGCCGCCAATGCTTCTGGCATGAGGGCAATAAAATATGGGGCAACCCGCGATTATGTTCTGGGGATGGAAATAGTTTTTCCAGATGGTAGAGTAAGATTTGGGAGTAAGACATTAAAGAATTCGGCAGGTTATCAGGTGGAACGTCTCATTGTAGGAAGCGAGGGCACACTCGGTATAATCACAGAGGCAACCCTCCGCATTTCCCCCTTGCCGGAAAAGAGGGCAGTTGCTCTTGCCTCTTTTGACAATGTGGTTAAGGCAGGGGAAGGGGTTGCAGCCATAATAGCCAGCGGAATGATACCTTCTGCATTGGAAATAATGGACCATGTGTGCATACAGGCTGTTAACAATGCCATGGACATAGGACTGCCAGATGTGGAGGCAATTTTACTCATAGAAGTGGATGGAAAGGAGGGGGAGGTAAGAGGGAGTATAAAGAGGGTTGCAGAAATACTGAAGGGAAAGGCAAAGGATATAAAATTTACTGATGATGAGGAGGAAATGACAAATTTGTGGAAGGGAAGAAAGGGTGTGCTTCCCTCTCTTTCAAGATATGGCGAGGACAGGGTGTCGGTAAGCCTTGCCGATGATATGTGTGTTCCCATATCTAAAATACCATATGCCATCAAGGAATTTCAGGAGATAGCGAAGAAATATGATATTCTGATAGGAACATATGGTCATGCGGGAGACGGGAATCTTCATACTAAAGTACTCATAAACCCAAAGAAAGATGAGGAATGGAAGAGGGCTGAAAAGGCAGTGGATGAAATATATAAGGCGGTACAGAGATTGGGGGGAATAGCAAGCGGTGAACATGGTATAGGAATAACAAAGGCACCATGGATTAACGGGGATATAGAAACCATGGAGAAAATAAAGAAAGCATTGGATCCGAATAACATAATGAACCCCGGGAAAATGGGGCAGTGGAAGGGAAGCATAATTTCCCATTTGAGGTACAGGTGATTGAAATGCTGGAAAAATATCATGATGAAATGTTGAGTTGCACGGGCTGTGCATTCTGTAAGAAATCATATTATGCCTACGATTTTCCAGAAAAGGAGAGTGATTATCCCAAGGGTAAGATAATGCTTGCCTATGGGCTTTATACAGGAGAGATAGAAGAAGATATGGAACTGGTGAGGGAAATGCAGAAATGCACACTATGCAGGAGATGTGAGAAGGATTGTCCCTCACTCATAAAAATAGCCGACATAATAAAGGCATCGCGCTTCCATCTGAAAAATTTGCTCCCCGAGCATGAAATGATGCTTAAAAATTTCAGGGAAAAAAATAATATTTTTGGAGAAAAAAATTTTGAGAGGGAAGGCGGCAAAATTGCATTTTTTATGGGCTGCATAGTGAACAGGGAGATGAAAGATATTGCCATTTCTCTTTTTGATAAAATGGGCATTGATGCCACCATAATTGGAGGATGCTGTGGCTACCCCCTTGAAAAGATTGGGAGGAAAATGGAGACGGGCATAGGGAAAAAATTGAAGGAAAAGGGTATAGAGAAGGTGGTGCTTTCATGTCCCAATGGAATGCTTGCCCTCAGAGAATACAATCCTCTTCATATAAGCCAGTTCGTTCTATCCATGAATCCTGATTTGAAAAAGGGAAACAGGAGATATATATATCATGATTCTTCCTTCCTTGGGAGATATATGGGCATATATGATGAGCCAAGGAAGTTAATAGATAGCATGGGAATTCTGGTGGAATTCACCGAAAACAGGGAGATGGCGAGACAATGCGGGGGAGAAATAGAATTCAGAAATGCATTTCATAGAGAAGCAGAGGAGATGGCAAAATATCTGATAAAGGAAGCAAAGGAAAAGGATGCTGTTCTTGTGACATCATCCCCCCACTGCTATAGTCATCTGAAGGAATATGGCGATGTCATTGATTTACTGCAACTGTTGGAGGAAAATATAAAATAATTTTATCCAAAGATGGCTATCATTAAAAGGAATCCGAGTAATCTGGTGAAGGGATCCAAAAGCCGAATTTTCATCCAGAAGGGTATGGAGGCAGCGTTCGGTCCTTCTGCTGGAATGGACGTTGAATTGGTTAAACGGATGAAATGAACACTGTTCTTTTTAAGGGAAAAGGTGATGGTGCAATTCGTTCCATTCATGGAGCTTTCTTCAATTATTTCCAGATGATGTTTTTCATCTATAATATAATGAGCCATTTTATATTTCTCCCAAGGAAGATTGGTGAGATTTATTATAATGGCTTTATCAGGTGCTTCATAATTACTGATGAGAAGAGAAACATTACTCCCATCCTGTGAAATTCCAGCCAGATGGGCAATTCCTTTGGAAACATTGAAGGGAGGAGTATGAAGCATTAGAGGCGTCTTTACCATATAATTCATGGCAAGATATGTTAAAGCAGGCACCTTGTATTTCCCGTCATATGTGAAAAGAGAGAGGTCAAATCCTATGAGCCTTATAAGCCAGTTGTAGTCCTGTGTTCCCCTGTAACGGAATGCATGGTCAATGCCAGCATTCTGCCATGCCATCATGGTGCAGGCGGTGAAGGCGGCATTCTTCGCATTATCATTATCCCGCTGAGGAGAAAGGATGTTGACATTCCATTCAGTATTTATGTTCTCACACTTTTCCAAGCCGTAGGAATTGAGGAGGAGGCGAATGTATCGGGATGCTCTCTGCAACTCGTATGGAGAAGAGGAATACATATGCCAAGAAAAGAAATCCAGTGGAATTTTATTTTTTGTGATATACTCCAAGAATCCTTTAGTGAAACTCTCGTTTGTTACTGAGGATGTGCATGGTCCTCCCACCTTAATGGATGCATTATAATCTTTCAGTATTGTTGCCGTTATATTATAAAGTCTGTAATATTCATCTGCACTTCCATTCCAGAACCCCTTCAAATCAGGTTCATTCCATATCTCCCAGTAGGTTATGTTGTAATGATAGCCATTATCCCATCCATCATTATAGTGCATTACTATGTGTTTGCATATCTCTGCCCATTTGCTGAAATTTTCAGGGGGTTGGCGAAGTTTTTCATTATCGCTGGCACTTTCGCCAAGGCGATAGAAGACGCGGCAGCCTGCATTTATTATTGCATTGATAACTTTATCGCTTGACGTAAAATTGTAACTTAATGGATTGTCTGCATCGGCACTCCAGTTGGGGAATATGTTGCTTACATCTGTGGGACCACAAAAATCATGGGTTCTTATGAAATTTATTCCAATCTGCCTGTATTGCTTTGTTATATCAACCCCATCTTTAACATAATAGATAGGCAAGGGACCACAGTTTATCTCGGAAAATTGTTTTATCTTTCCATCAACAATGGAGCAATCGATATCAAGAAAAAAGGATGATTTTTTGTTTGTGGGATAGGAAGAAAATGATGAAGCAGAAAAAATTATTAGAACGATTATGACGGCAGAAGAAATTTTTCTCAGACCCATGTCCATATAATATTTCAGACCATATAATTGTTGTTATTATGGGATATCCCAAAATTCTGATGCTTGCAATTCTCATAAGAGTCAGCACATTTTTGGGGAAATGTAACAATTATAAACTCATTCTAAAATATGTGTGCCCCATATAATAGCCAGCAGGCAGCTATCTGTCATTGTTTTCACGCATCATCATCTTCTCAGCGCTGCCTCAATTCTTGCGACATCAAATCCCACTATTATGTTCCCCTTTATGTCAATAACAGGTGTTCCCGTCTGTCCCGATTTTTGCACCATTTCCTGTATTGCCGCAGGATTTTCAGAAACATTTATTTCCTTAAAGGATATGCCTTTACTTCTAAGATATGCTTTTGCCTTGGCACAGTAGGGGCAGCCAGTGCTTGTGTATATTATTATGCCAGAAGATGAGCCGTAACTGGATTTCTTCACCAACGGCTTCGCACTCAAAACATCGCTTATCCTTATCATCATAACCGCCGTTTCTCCCGCTCTCTCTATCTCCGATTTTTCCAATGGATAGGAGCGGAGTGTAGCTGTCTCAACAATTCCTTCCATAGATAATCCCTTTATTTTTCCATCTTTCATTTCTCTTTTCATTTCTGAGATGGCTATCTCCTTATCAAAGCCCATGTTGCGAGCCATTGCCTTCACCACATCCTCCAAGGCTAAAGCAAACTCCTCCATCGCCAGCGACTGCTTGCCCCCCTCCTTTTTCGCCTCTTCCCTTACCTTCTTCGCCACCGCCGTCTTTGCGGCTCCCCCTCCAGGCAACACTCCCTCCTTTAGTGCGTCCATGGCCGCCTTCACTCCCTTTCTTATGTACTTCTCGATGAGGGCGCCATTTCTGTCATTGAAACCCCTTATGTGGATGGTCACCACATTCCCATTTTTAACGTTCTCAATCCTCAGCATTTTCACCGCCTATACATGACACACGCCACCCGCGCAGCCAGCATTTTCATCGGCCACAACATTTCCGCTCTCTCCAAGATATTCCCTGCTTATATTCTCCATGGTTGTTGGCATTGCCCCCGTGCTTTTTGCCACCGCCTTTATGTCTTCCTCGCTGACTTTCTCAAAGGCCATTATTCCCCTTTCCGCCAGCATCTTTGCTGCTCTTTCATCTATCTCTCCTTTCACAAGCACAACATTCGCGCCGATTTCCTCTATTTTGTTTATTATCTCTTTCAACTTTCTGGTGTCCATATCTGCAAATTTTCCGTATGCCTCACTGGATTCAATGAATATTTTTGCGTCCACCTTTGGTTTTTTTATTTTTATTTCATCAAGAATGAGAATATGGCCTGCATCAACAGATTCGGGCATATCCTCATCCTTTCTTTCGTAATCAAGAAGATGTCCTATTATGACCTCCGATTCATCTTCCTCCCCACCTTCCTCAGTATACACCTTTATATTCTCCGGTTTCACCTCATTTTCAGCAAGAAACAGAACAGCATTTCTTATTAAGGGTAACAGAAAATCTATATTATCGTAGCCGGCGAGAGCATCTCTTATTACCGCATCCAGTTTTTCAATATCTTTTCTTTTCACATCCACCTTTAAATTTTCCAGTTCTTTCATGGCAACGCCTATTGCTTTTCTGTAACCGTTTTCAATCATCGTGGGATGAACTCCCTGAGAGGTGAGTCGAAAAGCTCTTTTAAGAAGCATGGCGGTAAAATATGCCATGCTTGCCGTTCCATCCTTCTTCTCTTCCTCCTGGCTGGTGACTGCTTTGGACAGCAAATCCATGAAGGGTGTTTTTTCCATGTTGTTAATTATCTCGGCCCCAAAGGGAATTATGTCTCCCTCCTCATTCATCTTGAACATTCCTGTTGGGCCTATAGTATTCTCAACAGCCATGGCTATCTCTTCTGCAGCGTCCTTTATAATATCCATGGGTTCCTTTTTTTTGTAAATCTCATGTTTAAGCAGGGGTATCATATTGGCGATATTGCATGCTCATATTTAAACGTTATTGCAATTTTTTTGCACAACCGCTAAAGTATTTTCATTACACTCATTGCATCCTCTGCCTTTTCTTCCCCGCCATA
>CAZTWM010000048.1:0-8285 GCA_964617935.1 uncultured Thermoplasmatales archaeon
CATTCCATGTAACCAAACTGAGCGTGATATAAAAGGGGAAATATATTCGTCACATGTCTTTTATTCCTTCTCTTGTTTTCACCGCCATTCCTCTTTCAAAATCCAGCATTTCTTTTCTGTTAAGAAGGCATTGACCCACTCCAAGAAATTCATCATTTTCATTTACTATGAGAACTTCATCATAGGGTCTTATCTCCCTGCATGCATCAATAACAAATTTCGCAAAAACATTCTTTCCTTCTCTTATAAATGGAGAAGCATCATCATCCACCACCACCCTCATTTTCGGGAAGGGAAAGAAGGAATGTAATCTTTTTCCTCCCTCAATTTTTAGTGTGAAGAAGCCATCGGAGGCACGCATGGAAACAACGTGCTTTCCATTGCATATCACATTCCTTATTTTGCCTGTCGTTCTGGACTTCACCACCTTTATATCTCCTTTGAAGAGAGCATCCCCAGCCCCTTTTCCGAACTGATAATTGGCTACACTCCTTATTTTCCTTAAATCAAAATCTTTACTTTTCTTTCCAACTTCATCCACCCCCACCACCTCCATATTCTTATAAAACCTCCTGCAGAGTTTTTTGCTCTCTCTATAAGTTTCCATATCAATGTTCCATGGAAATAACGACTGGGCAACAGGATATATTTCATCCAGTTCCAGAGGAATGGGACCGAAAGGAGACTCCACTATGCAGTTTGCCTCCAGTTTTTTGAGGTATTCCATCCTGCTATAGGGCTTCTCCATCTCCTCAAATACAACACTCTTATCAAAAAATGATTCATACCTTTCCATGATTCTTTTCTGCAATCTATAAGCAATGGGACGGTGAATGGAATATCTTCCAGAATACATGAATGCCCTTCTTTTGGAAATATTTTCCCATTCTTCAAGCCATTTTTTATTTTCCTTTATCACCTCCATGGCTTCCAGGAGGGAGGGATGTGAATATGCCCTCTGCTCCACCACTTCCCATAAATTTCCCTGTTTTATTGCCTGCTTTACTTTTTTTATCTCCAGAAATGTCTGCCACAGATTATGCATTGCTATCCTTTTTATCCTCTCCTCCTTCTCCATTTCCTTTAACTCATCGATGGTAATGGAAGAGCATACAGGACAGTTGCATATGCTTTCCTCCATCTCCGCCAGCCTCAATGTTTTATCTGAAAATATCATGCGGTCATCCTTTGCATATTTTATATATGAAGCGGAATCGAACAAATCACATCCGAGAGCAATTGCCATGGGGAAAATTATTGGATGTCCTGCTCCAAATAAATGCACGGGGCGGGAGGGCGGAAGTTCCTTCTTGCTCTCTATTATTATTTCCGCAATGTCCGCATATTTCTGCTTTTCCATTAAAGGGACGACTCCACCTATGGGATAAATTTCCGCTCTCAGCCTAGCCAGTTTTCTGGCACATTTTCTCCTCAACTCAGGATATATACCACCCTGAACGGTGCATGCCAGCATCATGTCCCCCTTTTCCTTCATGCTTTTCCTTGCCCTCCTCACCGTTTCCTCCACCTCCCTCTCCGCTTCCTTGTAATCAGCATTTTCTGAAAATATATCCACAATGGTTCCCATATCACTTCCAATATCTCTCTGAAATCTCACCATTTCAAGAGGGGGGAGGGAAATACCATACATATACATCTGGAATGAGCCCGAGTCCGTCATCACAGGACCATTGAAACCCAGTATGCTGTGGACACCTTCCTTCAGAGCCCTCTTTCTCAATTCTTCATCACTGTAGATTATGTAGGAATTGGTTATGAATGCCTGTGCCCCCATCTTTACCATCTCCTCAGCATCTAAAATCATGAGATGGGGATTTATGACAGGGAGGAGGGCTGGCGTATTGATTATACCATGCTTTGTCTTAAAAATGCCAATCCTTGCCAGTCCATCCCTTGTTTTTATTTCAAACATGATGAAATAAGGAGGAGCAGTTATAATAATTTGCTAAATGGGATATATCATACCTTCAAATATTCCCTCATCTCCTCCGCAATTTCCTCTGGTTTTCTTTCCAGTATAACCTCATTATGCAACCTTTCAAGGAATGTAATATCATTTCTGTAATATTTTACCATATTCTGCCTGGTTATACATCTGAAGTGAAGGGGGAATTCATCCTCCAGGCTCATATAAATTGCCATATTAAAGGAATTCCTGCCCAAATGGGCATAGTAGGATATTATTCTGGCAATAGCCCCTGCAACATCTCCAATGCTTTTTTCTATGCCCTCCTCACCCACTCCAAAAATCTCATTGAAACCAAAGGGGACAAAGGGGGTGAAAAGTGAAATTTTACCCACCCTTCCTATGTATCTCTCTCCATTTCTTTCCATTTCAATATATTTGCTGAACATCTCTCTTTTTTCCATTAACTTTTCCATATATGTTGTGGGATGTTCATCCACTATTATCTGAGTATGGGGATGGAGGATGCTGGCGCCTGCTGGCATCATGTAATTCCAGTTTATGGAAGCATATTTTGCATTGCCCATTTTCTCCACTTTTCTTATATACTCCACTCCCAGTTCCAGATTTTTTTCTATGAGGGTGGAATCAAAATCCTCCATCTTTATGTAATGCTTCCTGAAGGCGCAGACCCCACTATATCTGGCATATGGATTTATATTCGGGAAAAGGAAGGCGGCATCATTTTCCATCATCCCCGCTCCAAATTCCTTACCAAATTTAGCAACCCTTTCAGGCTGACAGAATATGCATGGTTTATTTATCACATCATCAAAATTTTCTTTTAGAGTTAGTTCCAGTCCCACCCTTCCAATGATTCTGCACCTCCTTTCCCATATATCTTCCTTTCTCACTTCTATTATCTTATCTTTTCCCTCAACAACTGCATTCTCAAGCCATTTATGAAGCATGATGGAGATAGAGGAAAAATTAAAAACCTTTCTCCCTCATTTTCTCCAGAATCATTTCCACTATTTTTTCAGGTGGGGTATTGGTTGTATCTATAATCATATCATATATGCTTTTATCATCCAGTTTGATTCCATAAAATTTTTCATATCTCCTTTTTTCGCTTTCCATTCTTTCCTTTGTCTCCTTCTTTTTATCCTTCATTTCCCCCCCTTCCCTTTCCACTACCCTTCTCATTCTTTCTTCTTCCTCGCAATCAAGCCATATTCTAAAGGAAGGTATTTTTTTCAGATAAGCAATCCATCCTGAAAGGCGACCTTCCATTATGATTTTCCCCTGTTTCATCATCATTTCCTGTTTCCTGTCAAGTTCTCTATCTATTTCAGGGTGCCCCTCGCAATATACCTCAAAGGACTGCAAATCCATTTTATATTTCTCTGCCAGTTCCCTGAAAATCATTCCAACATTAAAATATTCCATACCTGTTCTCTCAGCAAGCATTTTGGCAACGGTTGTTGTGCCGCTCCCTGGCAAACCACTTATTGTGATAACCTTCTCTCCCATTTTATCCTCAGGATATATTGAATCACTTGGGTTAATGGTATGGAAAGGAGCATATAGAGAAGAATCCAGTTGGGAAAAAGAATGGGATTGTCAAAAAAGTTTATGTGGAGATGCCAGGGGGTGTCGAAATAGTAATGGGGGGCAGATTGCAAAAAATCCCAAAGCCATGTAAAAACAGGAACAAAAATAAAGAGAGTTATGGGCATCAATTTCATCTGCTTTGAAGAAACTTCGCTCTGCATCATCATTATTTCCTTCTGCATCTTCTGCATTTTTTTTATCATGTATTTGTTCTGACTCCTCATTGCCTCCCTGTATTTCTTCTGGAATTCCGACACCATATGCTGCATCCTTGCCATCTCAATCCAGTTGGTGGCAAAATGACGTATTACGGCGGAGATTACTATCACTATGGAGCCTGCAAGAAATATGGTTAATACAGGATATCTGTAACCAAAGCCAAAAACGGGGAAAAATATAACGCCCACCGCCGAGCCCAGAGCACCTCTTATCCTTGGATCGAATATGATGAGCATGGAGAGCATGAGAAGAAGAAAGAAACCCATGGATGACTGTTGCTGTTTTGCCATTAATATCCCTTCCAATATGCAACATCATTTTTATATATTTTGGATTTTGAAATTAATTTTGCATGTCATTCCAACTTCTGGATTATTGTAAAAACAAAATTAAGGAAAAATACATTTATCCGATGTGCATTTATTAGTGATGCGATGGTTTGCAGTAGTGATAATAATCCTTTTTGCATTTTCCTTCATACCATCCACAATAGCATGTAAAGATGTTATAGTCATGGATGGAGGAACTTCTGGAGATTATAACCTTTTTATGAAAGTCCGAGACCCCTCCCGCCCTGGATTGCAGATTCTCTTCATGGTGGATAGAGGATATACATACACATATCATCACCCTTGGAAGGGATACAATATTCCATACAAGGTTGAGCACAAACTGATAGGGGTGGCAACTCAAGGAGATGTTCCCCCAGACATTATTAAAGCGGGAATGCTCATGAGTGATGCCAATGTTGTGTATGGAGATGCTGATTCACCCACTTTCTATGTAAACCCCACGAGATATGCATGGGATGATTTTGACTGGCTTCGCTATGCCGCACAGAGCGCAAACAGCGTGGATGAGGCATTGGAAAAGTTAAAGGAAGTGGAGGAAATGCATGCTCCAGGAATAGGAGAAAATCTTTTTGTTGTTGGCAGAGATAGGGCTTATGTAGTGGAAGCAGATGCCTTTCATTTTGTGAGCAACCAGGTGGAGAATATCAAGGCAATGTCAAATTATCCCTGCCAATTATGGCATACCCGTTTTTTGAGGAAGATTGTTATTGCCTCCAATTTCGACAGGGTTTATGAGGGCATTGTAAAGAGATGGCAGATTGTGAGAATTGGGGGGATAGAGGGCGTGAAGTTCCCAAAAATAGGAGAGGGATGGGTGATTGCCAGGCAAGTTCCCGGTGGAAGTAAGGTTAAGATAGAAGAAGGGAGTGGTTCCAAGGTGGGAAATTTTTATGTGGAAGTGGAAAGAAGTGATGGGAAAAAGGCGGATGTGAAAGTATGCTATGAATATTATGCATGGGAGAATAAAATAAGGAATATACTTCAGGAAAAATATGGAAAAATAACCGTTATGGACATGATGAATTTATCCCGTCTCAAATCGGGGGATTTAAACGGACTCAGAGGGATGTCGGAGGGAGAGAAAAAGGGAACAATGATTTTTAAAATCCCCACTGGCGATGGCTTCACCATGGCATGGTTTGCCCCTGATGCCTGTGCCTCCATCTTCGTCCCCGTTCATATATGTGATAAAGAGATAACTGAAGAATATAAGAATGGGGCGGCTGCTGAATTGGCTTTATCTGCTCTCACAAAATTTGGGGAAGTGAATTTTCATAATGTGGAAAAAGTTCTGGTGAAAGAAAACGAAAGGATGGAGGGAATTGCATTGAGGAACAGGGAAAAGGCGGCTGACATTTTAACCCTCACAGACACAGAGATGCAGAGACAATCCTTTTTCATGCAGAAAATGTATTTGAATGCTGGGGGGGAAGAGAGGAGTAAAATTTTGCGGATATGGAATAAGGATTATTACACCACCATATGTAACATGGAGAAAATCATTAATGGATTGGATGATAATGAAAAGGAGATGATGGCGGAGATGGCATTGAGCATGGGAAAGATAAGGGCTGGTGTGGATGAAATGGTTAATGGAAGTCATCTCATGAACGATTACAGCAGGGCGGAGGAATTGATAAATAAGGGAAAATATAGGGAAGGTATTGGAGTTATAAAAGGGATATTCAGAGAGAGCGACAGCAATCTATTTGGCATATCCCATGCAGAGAGCAAAGGAAATAATGATCAGTTTATTCTCATCTCTTCCTTCATAATTTTTGTTGCAATAATTGCCATAATGTTGAAAAGACCTAAGAAAGGGGGCTAATATTCAGCATCCCATTTGTTGTAGGCATATTTTAAGATATAGAATGCTAAAAGAAGGAGAGGGAATGTGAAAGCCAGAAAATAGACGTTTAGAATGGTAAGGAGGGTGAATATCACTGTAAATGGAATAATCATGGATGAGTAAAGAAGAAATATTTTTGGGTTGTAAATAAGGATGTTGGGGTGCAAACCCATTAAATATACAGTGATGGAAAGGGAATAAAAGGAGAGGGAGGCAAAGGCAATTATTACTGGAAAAATATGCAAGGCATGGTCAAATAGAATAATGGTTGTCACAATAATGGCAATGGGAAGGATATTGAAAATGGAATAGAGCATTACCTTGCTTTTCATAACCATGGATATTTTCAATGGAAGAATCTTATAGGTTGAGAGGGATTCAAATTCTGTCAGCCAGTTATATATGGAGGGGGATATTATGCCAAGGAATATGGAAAAAATTACTGGAAAATTTATAGAGGGTAAAGCCCGCATGAATATGTAAAAGAGAAACCATACCATCATTATGGGGAGGAGAAAGGAAAATACCACCTTTCCCATTCCTCCCTCACTTCTTTTCAAATCCAGAAAATCCTTTGCAATTATGGGCGAGTATCTGGTGAATCCAAAGATGCTTGCTATGTTATCAAAAGAATTTGAATATCCTCTTTTTCTTCCTGGATAATCTGTTTTTATCAGAATTATGGAAATCAAAGAAAGGAAAAAAATTATGGACACGGAGAATAAAATCTGCAGGGGGTTTCTTTTTAAAAAATATTCAAGAGGAGGAAAAATTTCAAGCAAACTATACCATCTTTCAGCACCATATAAGATTAAGAAATAGAGAATGGATGATATTCCCACTGCAACAGCAGCCAGGCATATATTTCTGGAGCGAATGAAAAGAATGGAGAGGAAGAAGGAGATGGAGAGCCCAATGAGAAAGGAAAGGGAGAGGGTAATGAGAAGTAGGAAGGTGTAAAAATAGGGAATGGAGAGGAGGGGGGAGGCGATACCAAATCCAGAAATAAATGGCAGAATCCACAAAATAAAATAGTAGAGAACATCCTTTAATAAAAAGTTGAAGAGGAGTCGCCTTTCCGACAATGGCAGATTCTTGGATGAAAATATTATCAAACTTGTTTCCCCAAAACGACGATTCATTACATCCCTACCCAGAATTCCAAAGGTTCCCACACTGAACCCTGCGACCAGAAAAATATAATGTGCAAGATATACAATCTCTCTAAGGGATAGCATGTTTCTCATGAAGGGCAGGAAAAGAGTGTTGATGAAGGAAAATATCAGAAGCATTATGGGAAAGAATGCGAAAGTTTTTCCTCCAAACATGGTTGAATGGATTCGCCATTCCTCCTTCATCATATTTTTAAATATCTCCATCATTCCTCCTTCCGATTGCTTTGAGAAAAACTTCTTCCAGATTTTTTCCTTCCTTCCTTATCTCTTCCATTGAAATATCATAAATTATTTCTCCTTCATATATTATTGCCACTCTTGTACATATTTCCTCAGCAATCTCCAGAACATGGGTTGAAAAGAATATTGTTCCGCCATCTTCCGCGAAATTTTTTAAATAATTCTTCACCTTCCTCTGCATAATGGGATCGAGATTCATCAGTGGCTCATCAACAAATGCCAGTTTGGGATGATGTAAAAAACACTGTGCAAACATGAGTTTTTGTTTCATTCCTCGTGAAAGATCTTTGCATAATGTTCTTCTTTCTTCCTCCATTTCCAAAAATTTAAACCACCACCTGCATTCCCTTTCCACATCATTTATTCCTCTTATTTTCCCCACAAAATGCAGATATTCCTCTGCAGTGAGAAAACTTGGAGGGGTTTCCTGCTCAGGTATTATTCCTATCCTTTTTCTCACTTCCACAGGATGTTTTATCACATCTATGCCCATCACCTTAATCCTTCCATCAGTGGGTTTTAACTGTCCCGTAAGAAGTTTTATTGTTGTCGTCTTCCCAGAACCATTGGGACCGAGCAATCCAAATAATTCCCCTTCCCCAATTAATAGAGAAATTCTGTTTACTGCAACCAAATCACCAAATGTTTTCATCAGATTTTTTGCTTCAATGACTTCCATCAACTGTAATCATGGAAGGACTAAATAATTTCTTTCTTGCTTTGTAACATAGAACCATATGGCATGTTTTATATCCCGATAAATTTTTTGAATCTGGAGAATTTTTGTGTGATTACATAAAAAATAGGACAATACCCAAAATTCTATGTCAAGGAGTATATTGGAAATATATCATGTTGAGTACGGATATTTTTTCGCCTATTTAACTTTGCCTCTTTCTCTTTCATAT
>CAZTWM010000049.1:0-8217 GCA_964617935.1 uncultured Thermoplasmatales archaeon
TTGAAGTTTGATTTAAAAAAATTGAGGGAAGAAATAGTGAATCTTTTTTCCAATATAAACTATACCGGATATGATTTATTTACTCCAGGTATAGGAAAAGAAATCGGCATAATGAAAACAAAACTAAAAAACTTTACCGAGGGAAATAGATTTTTTATGAATATAATTCCCCATTTACAAAAAATACTTTATTTAAAAACCAAAATAGAGGAAACACAGGATCAAAAGGTAAAGAAGTTTCTTTTATTGCTGCTTAGTCAAAAAATTGTGGAATTTTCGGAAAAAAAGAGGAGTAATAATTTTATTTTCTCCTTTCAAAATTATGTGGAAGATAGATATCTAACACTATATGCCACCTTGATGCTGGCAAAAAAATTGAATATTAATATAAGCGATGGAGAGATAAAAATAATAAAAGGGGATTCAACTCAAATGGATTTTCTGGATGACAACTCTATTGATGGAATATTAACTTCACCACCATATTTTGATGCCCTGGATTATATCGGAAACAACAAAATTTCCATAATAATACTGGGATTTGATGATGATTTAAAGTTCGGTTCTACAAAAGAATATTATAAAAAGTTTGAGAATATGGAACTATCACTTCCGGAATCAAGTAAGAGCCTCATCAATCTTTTAAAAACTTCAAAACGTTCGATGAAAGCTCAGATTGTGGAAAATTATCTAAAAATGATGAAGCTTTCCTTTGCAGAATGTTATCGAGTTTTGAAAGAAGAAAGATTTTATGCGATGGTGGTAAGTAAGTTTCATACCTGGACTATAAATGGGAAAGAAGAAAGAGTTGACACTTCAAAAGTATTGGCAGATTTGGGAGCGTCTGAAGGTTTTAAACTGGCAAAGGTTATACAACATGGTCTCTCTAAAGCAGATAAAGGGAAAATAAATGTGGAGGATATACTACTTTTCCAAAAAATATGAGAAAATTTTATTCCTAATTTTCCTCTCTCCGCTAATTTTAAATATTACACTGTAATAATATTTCAATGATTGCGAAAATAGATGAAAATGTTTATTTTATAGGGATGATGCACTGGGACCGCCGTCTTTTCGATGACTTGATTCCATTGCCTGATGGAACAAGTTACAATTCATATCTGGTAAAAGGAAGTGAGAAAACCGCCCTCATAGATACGGCAGATCCAGAAAAGATAGACGAGCTGATGGAAAAACTTGATGAGATGGGTGTGGAAAGTATAGATTACATAATAGCCAACCATGCGGAGCAGGATCACTCTGGCGGAATACCAATGCTTCTGGAAAAATATCCCATGGCGAAGGTGGTTACAAATGAAAAATGCAAGGGTTTCCTAAAGGATTTGCTTCTCGTTCCAGATGAAAAATTTGTTGTGGTGGATGATAATGACGAAATTCCTCTGGGAGGAAAAACCCTGCAATTCATAATGGCTCCCTGGGTTCACTGGCCCGAGACAATGCTCACCTACCTGAAGGAAGACAAAATTTTATTCACCTGCGACTTCTTCGGCAGTCATCTTGCCACCAGCAGAATATATGCAGATGAAAATGATGTATACAAAGCGGCAAAGAGATATTATGCGGAGATAATGATGCCCTTCCGCAATAAAATCAGGCACCATCTGGAAAGGCTGGAAAGCATGGAAATAAAGATGATTGCCCCCAGCCACGGACCGATTTATAGAGAGCCAAAGTTCATAATGGATGCATATCGTGACTGGGTTTCTGATGATGGAAAAAACGAGGTGATAATAGCATACGTTTCCATGCATGGAAGCGTCAAAAAAATGGTGGAACACCTAGCAGATGCCCTAATTGAGAAGGGCATAAAGGCTATCCCCTTCAATCTTACAGTTACAGACATAGGAGAACTGGCGATGGCGATGGTGGATGCAGCAACCATAATAATAGCCACCCCCACAGTGCTGGCTGGAATGCATCCCTCA
This sequence comes from uncultured Thermoplasmatales archaeon, assembly GCA_964617935.1. Taxonomy (GTDB): domain Archaea; phylum Thermoplasmatota; class E2; order UBA202; family JdFR-43; genus JAGGZK01. Next base: position 1,947 of record CAZTWM010000049.1, read on the forward strand.
GCCGTGTATGCAGCATATCTTGCCAATGCTCTTCGCCCGAAAACAAAATTTGCCTCATTGTTAATTTCCTACGGATGGGGTGGAAGGGCGGTGGAACAGGCAAAGAGTTTGCTTGGCAACCTTAAAGTGGAATTGATAGAGCCGGTGGTAATAAAGGGATATCCCAAAAGCGAGGATTTCAAAGCATTGGATGAACTGGCGGAGAAAATAAAGGAAAAGCATGTTGAGGCAGGATTAATGAAATGAGAGCAGAGTTGCTGAGAAAAATAAGCAAGGAATTCAATCATTTTCGCTCTCCGGAATGCAGGGCAAGGATTATTGAAAATGGTGAGAAAACCATCAAAATAGAATTCAGTGGCACCTCCGCATCCTTCTCCTGCTGCTTCGATGAGCATTTCGAGGATTACCGCATCATGATGGAGGAGGCTGGAACAAAAACAAAAATTGAAAGGGTGGAAAGAAAGGGCATAGAAAAATTTATTGTATCATACATGAGGCATGAGTAAATCATGTAAAAAGCATGTATTCCATCATGTCATAGGTATCGATTTTCCTTTCTTCCCCACCATTCCTTATTTTTCCAGTGGCATGAACATGATATCGCCAGTAATGGAGGAGGGGGAGACGGATGAAATGAATGGAGACGGCATGAAGAGAGATGTTTATGTAAATATTTTCTCCAGAAACAAGAATAAGGAACGATGTTGGAATAAATCTTCCATGATTGATTTCATAATCCATGCATTTTATACTCACATTTTCAATTAATTTAAAGGAGGATGTGCTCACTATAACAAAATTCTGCTGCATGATTATATTGTTAAGCAATTTAGCCCATACTATGGAAATATTATCCGTCATCACCCTGCCGTCCATATAGCCCCTCCTCAAAAAAGGATTTGAGAGGAAGAATATGTTGTGGTCATGGTAACCCTTTCCATGAACCATGCTCTCATTTCCATTGAAGGAGATTTTTCCATCCACTACCAAGTTTGGAATGGCAAGCCATTTTCCATCCTTTGATTTCCAGCCCATAGTGGTGTTTCTGAAAACCAGGTTAAAGGAAAAGGCGGAATGGAAGGAGATGTTATAGCAAAGTTTGCCGTTCCTGAGATAACCCTTCATGATGGTTTCATTTCCTATTTCAATGAGAGGTGTTTTGTTGGATATGGAGAAGGTTGAAAACACATGGCGTTCTTCATGGATTATCTCCCCATTCCTGTATAAATGGATTCCTGTCATCAGTATTCCCCACCTTTCCTTCATAACCGTAATCATGAAAACCATGCTTTCGTTGTTTTCAAACAGTGCCTCAAAATACCATGTTTCTATGTGGAGAGGCAATTCAGAATGAAAGGCATCATCCTCTAACGACATCTCAACAATCCCATAATTTCCAGTAAGTAAAAGGGATATCAGCAAAGCAAGTAACTTCATAAAATTAAAGAAAAGCATGTTATAAGAGTTTTTCAGTAGGAAAATAGACAAAAGAGAAATACAAAAGATTTACTTTCATGCTCTCAAGCCTGTTAGTTCAGATTTATCAGCCTGAAAAATAAAAGAAAATATTTTTACCCCTGCCTGTATTAAAAATGTGATTATAAAGGATGCTGGAAAACTCGAGCTTTCCTATGTGCCCGATAAAATTCTCTGCAGAGATGAGGAGATAAAAAAACTGCAGGTTTTTCTTAAGACAGGAAGAGTTCTAATAAGTGGAGGAGTGGGCACGGGAAAGACATTGCTTGCAAGATTTATTGGAGCAGATGCCTATGTGAACTGCTACATGAATAAAACAGAGCATCGAGTTCTGGAAGAAATGCTTCACCAGTTAAAGCCGCGCTTCAATCCCGCAGGCTTGCCAACGCAGAAGTTATGGAATGAAATGGAGGAGGGCAAAACAGTGATAATAGATGAGATAGATGGGATGAACGCGGAGGAGTTGAGACACTTTGCTTATTCATTATCAAGACAATATGAAATGGGGAGAAAAATTGGCTATATAGCCATAACCAGAAATCATTTCATTCTGGAGCAGATAATAAACGATGATGCCATATGGAGCACTTTTGCAGATAGAGCAATAGTGGAATTAAAGCCATATACCTTCGAGGAGATAAAGGAAATTCTTGAATACAGAGCAAAGGAAAGTTTGCATCCCGGTACATATAACGATGAAATTCTTTCCCTGATAGCAGATATAGCACTTCATTCTCCGGGTCATATGAGAACGGCAATAGATTTGTTGAGGAATGCCGCCTTAATGGCTGAAAGCAATGGAAGAAATGAAATCTTGCCCGATGATGTGAGAGAGGTTAACAGGGAGGAATGGATAAGCGATATGGAAAGCATGGAGAAAGAAGCATTGCTTGTCATGCTTTCTGTGGCGACGGCGTGTAAAAATAAGGCATATGCAAGCATGGACGAAATAAAGGAGATGCTCAAAATCAAGGAAGAAGAACACGGGACAAAAATAGGAGAAAAGAGACTTGAAGAATTACTCCAGATTCTCGTGCAGCAGGATTTCATATGCGCAGGAGGACGGGGATATACAATACTCAACTATCCCATACATCTCCTTATAAAAGAACTGGAGAAAAAATTGACACGATGTTAAGGCAGCAATCTCTTCATATGGTTTAATAAATAAGATCTGAAAATTTTTCCTTCCATCGGAGAAAATAACAACCCATATATAATGCCCAAAATTCTGAATTGCATGAATGAAGAATTGAGAAGAGAACTTGGTTTAAAGGAAGTGGTGGCAACAGTAATGACAGCTGTTATAGGGGGAGGTCTTTTCATATCCACCATTCAAATTCAGAGTAAAGTGGATGTTGGCTCTGGGATAATATTTTCATATATCATTGCCGCCATCCCTGCCCTTCTCGTCGCATTATGTTATTCTGTTTTATCCTCCGCCATTTCTTCTTCTGGAGGAGAATATGTTTTCATAAGCAGAATTCTCGATCCATATGTTGGTTTTGCTGCCACATGGGCAAGATGGTTTTCCATGATTGCCACCCTTGCTGCCATGGCTGTTGGAGATACAATACTCATTCAGAATTTCCTTGATGTGAGCAATCTACATGGCGCCTCCTCCTGGATAGGCTCAAATATTCAGGTGGTTGCTATAATTTTTGTCATTATTTTTGTGCTTCTCAATTACCTTGGTGTCAAACTTTTTGGCATAATCCAGATCACCATGTTTGTTCTTTTAATGGCTGGTATAGGACTTTTCATCATATTTGGTATCCCTCATGTAAATTTATCCAATCTGCATTACTCCCTCTCCACAAATTTTTCCTCCTTAGCAAAGGCAAGTAGTTTGATTTTCTTCAGTTATATCGGCTTTGCAGCCATAGTGAATGCGGGAGGAGAGGTCAAGAATCCTGAAAAAACTCTTCCCAGAGGTATACTCGTCTCCACTATTGGTATAGCAGTAATATACATACTGATGGCTACCATAACATATGGCTCCATGTCCCCTTCCTTCTATTCCTCCTATGATTTTTCCACTGGCTCCATACCGGATGTAGCATCCCATTTCCTTCCCGCCATAATAGCAATCTACGTTGCTTTCGCAGGCTCCATAGCCATAATCTCAGATATAAATCCCACCATCCTCGCCTCCTCCCGCCTCTCCTTTGCATGGGCGAAGGATGAGATTGTGCCAAAGAAACTGGCGAAATTAAATAAATTCAAAGCACCCAAATGGTCCCTCATTGTTACAGGTATGATGGCGATAGCAGTAATAATTTTCGCCCGACAGTTCATGAATGCAGTGATGATGATAAATATGAGTGTATTGCTCGTTTATTTAGCCGTGACCGTATCCACTTTCATCCTCCCCTACAAACATCCCGAGATATATGAAAAGGCGAAACTGAAGGTGAGGGGGCTATGGCTTATCTCGTTATCTGGAATGCTCCTCTCCGCCCTCTTCTTTGGCTACATACTGCGCCTCCCTGGAGCAATGAACGGCTTTTTATTTTTGCTGGTATGGATAGGGATAGGAAGCATAATATATGCTCTAACCCTGGAGAAACACAAATTGTTCTGGCGTCTGGATAAGCAACAGAGAAAGGAAAAGGAGAAGATAGACAGAGAGTTTATAGATAAACTTCTGAGGAGAAAGTAGTTTCAGGCAAACTTTGCAAATAATGGCAGGAAAACCAAGCTCACAATGGACATGAGTTTTATGAGTATATTTAAGGAAGGTCCAGCAGTATCCTTGAAAGGGTCGCCTACAGTATCGCCCACCACAGCCGCCTTATGGGCAAAACTTCCCTTTCCTCCAAGATTTCCAGATTCAATGTATTTCTTGGCGTTATCCCACGCACCTCCAGCATTTGCAAGGAAGATGGCAAGCAGAAAACCGCTGGCTGTAGCTCCGGCAAGCAATCCCATCAATGCCTCTATTTTCCATATGCCTATGACTATGGGAACAACAACAGCCATGCTGGATGGCACAATCATCTCCCTTATTGCCCCCCTTGTCGCTATCCTTATGCAGCTCTCATAGTCAGGCTTTCCCCTGCCCTCAAGAATTCCCAATTCCTTGAACTGTCTTCTCACCTCATTCACCATTTTCTCCGCAGCCCTTCCCACGGCTCCTATGGTGAGGGATGAGAATATAAAGGGAAGCATTGCCCCTATGAACAAACCTGTCATGAGATATGGAGAGGTTAAACTTAAATCGATTTCTCTCCCCATAATTTCTTTCGCCTTTTCCACGAATGTGAACAGCAATGCCAGCGCCGTTATGGCGGCAGAGCCAATGGCAAATCCCTTCCCCATGGCAGCCGTTGTATTGCCTACTGCATCCAGTGATTCAGCCCTCTTCCTCGTCTCCTCTCCAAGCCCAGCCATTTCCGCTATGCCCGCAGCATTATCTGCCACAGGACCATAGCAGTCGGTGGCAAGGGAAATGCCGAGTGTGGAAAGCATTCCCACTGCAGCGAGAGCAATGCCGTAAAATTCCGCAAGTTCATAGGCAATAATCATGGCAACGCATGTGGAAATTATTGGAATCAAGGTGCTCATCATTCCTACGGAAATGCCTTCCAGTATGTCGGTGGCTGCCCCCGTCTGAGCTGCCTCAGCAATCTTTCTGGCTGGCTTTCGCTGGTCGGAGGTGAAATATTCTGTGGACAGCCCTATTATTATTCCATCTATCAAGCCGACAAGCACAGCATAGAAGGGGTTCATGTCCTCCATCAGGTAATAAGTTGCTATCAATGCAAGCACGGCAAATATGATGGCTGCTCCAAATAAGCCATTTCTTAAAGCAGCATAGCCATTGCTGCCCCTCACAAAAACCATTCCTATTATGGAAGCAATTATTCCCATGGATGCAATTATTAGGGGATAGATATCGGCATTGGAATAGATGGTTGCTATCAATGCAAGGGTTATGGCGGAAATTATGGAATCCGCATATGATTCGAATAAGTCAGCTCCCATTCCAGCCACGTCGCCCACATTATCTCCAACGTTGTCTGCAATGACGGCAGGATTGCGGGGGTCGTCTTCAGGAATGCCAGCCTCTATTTTGCCCACCAAATCTGCACCCACATCTGCTGATTTTGTATATATTCCTCCTCCCACTCTGGCAAAAAGGGCTATGCTGCTCGCCCCGAATCCAAAGCCAAAAAGGATGCTCGCCACATTAATGTCGCTGAAAAGGAGGTAAAACAAAGAAACTCCTATTACACCAAGTCCAACCACACTCAGCCCCATGACTGACCCTGAGGAAAAGGCGATAAGGAGACCATCCATAATGCTTTTTTTGGATGCCTCCGCCGCCCTTGCATTGGCAGATGTGGCGACCCTCATGCCTATGTTGCCAGCGAGGGCTGAAAATATGGCTCCTGTTAAGAAGGCAAGGGATGTCTGCCAGGGCAAATCAGTATAGAAATGGGCAATCAAAAGAATGGCAAAAACTATGGCAACAAATATGGATATCACCTTGTATTCTTCATTCAGGAATGTTATCGCTCCCCTTTGAATGGCATGGGATATTTCCCGCATCTCTTTAGTCCCTGGAGATTTTTTGAGAACGCGAAAAGCCATTACAGCGGCTGTCAAAACAGATATTATGCCTATGGCGATGGGTATGATTTTCATCATGGATGAGGTATTATATACTCCTACTTAAATTTTTATTATTGTCATTTTTTCATGCATGAATGAAGGTTTGCTTGATTTAAGGACATCTGCATCTTCCTTCCTTTTTCTTAAGCCTCATGAAAATATATTTATTGGCATCAGC
>CAZTWM010000050.1:0-8191 GCA_964617935.1 uncultured Thermoplasmatales archaeon
AGACTTTTGTTAAAAAGGAACTCCATCCTTTGGACTTAAAAAATGCGGTGGCAGAATATGTGGATAAAATACTGGAGCCGATAAGGAATTACTTCAAAACCCATGGAGAAAATTATGAAAAACTCCTTGAATACATGAAGGGATAGGAGGATATGTAAATGAAAGAATGGCATTTTGGAGTTTCTCCATTTCCAGAACATTATGAGATTCCCAAGAGGTTTGTGGCATGAATCAATCCATTCATTGTTTATTCATAATCGAATAAATACAAAAATAATTTAACATGCTATCATTTTCAAATCATGAATGTTCTTGTGGTGAACACCAAGGCGTATAGGGAAGGCACAGGAAAAAATGCCCTCGAACTCGCAAAAATGATGGAAAAAGTTGGGGAAGAATATGATGTTAAAATGATAATTGCCGTGCAGCCATCTGATATTTTTATGGTTGCCGAGGAGGTGGAGATAGATGTTTATTCTCAGCACATGGATGCCATAGACTATGGAAGCCATACCGGCTGGATTCTTCCACAAGCAATTAAAGAGGCAGGGGCGGCTGGCACGATAATAAATCATTCAGAGCATAGGATGAAAATAGAAGATATATCCATGGCTATGGAGAAGGCAAGAGAAATTGGGTTGAAGACAATAATATGTGCCGGAAGCGTTGAGGTTGCCAGGGCAGTGGCTACTTTGAAGCCAGATTATGTGGCGATAGAGCCGCCAGAACTCATAGGGGGAGATATCTCTGTCACGAAGGCAAAGCCAGAAGTGGTGAAAAATGCTGTTGGTGCGGTGAAGGAAATAAACAGAGATGTGGAGGTGCTTTGCGGAGCTGGTATAAAAGATGGCAGAGATGTGGCAAAAGCCATTGAACTTGGAGCCAAAGGCATTTTAGTTGCCAGTGGGGTGGTGAAAGCGAAGAAAAGGGAGGAGGTAATAGAAGAGATGGCAAGGGCAATGATAAGATGAAGAGGCCATATGTTATAATCAACTGTGCTTCCTCCCTTGATGGGAGAATAGCTCTTGTCGGCAAAAAACCTTTAAAAATATCAAATGAGGAGGATATGGCAAGGGTGCATAAATTACGAAATGAATGCGATGCCATTCTTGTGGGCATTGGCACAGTTCTTGCCGATGACCCAAAACTGACTGTAAAGGAAAAATATGTTGAGAAGGCAAAAAATCCGCTAAGGGTAGTTCTTGATGCCAATTTAAAAACGCCAGAAAATGCTGAGGTGATGAAGGGAAACGCAAAAACGCTTATAGTGACAACATCAGAGGAATTCAAAAGGGGAAATGTGGAGGCAATTAAATGTGGAGAGGGGAAAAAAGTGGATTTGAAAAAACTAATGGCAATTCTTTATGAGAGGGGCATAAGGAAGTTGATGGTGGAGGGTGGTTCAACAGTTATAGGAGAGTTTTTGAAAAAAGGCATGGTGGATGAGATGCTAATTTTTTATGCCCCCATTTTCATAGGAGAGAATGCTCCTTCCATTGCAGGAATTGAAGGGGCTAAAAAGGAGGAAGATGTTATAAAGATGAAAGTAAAGAATATTGAAAAAATGGAAAATGGATATCTTGTAACCCTCATTCCAGAACGGAAACAATAATTTTTCTCTTCCTCGCCCTTACATCACATTCAATGAATACAATCTGCTGCCATGTTCCCGTCATCAATTTACCATTTTCAAAGGGTATGGAAATGTCACTCCCTATTATGCTTGCCCTTATATGGCTATGACCATTGCCATCATGCCATCTCTCCTCATGTTTATAATATGCATCTCTGGGAGCAATTCTTTCTAGGGCGGCGGGCAAATCATGGAGCAATCCATCCTCATATTCTATGGTTGTTATTGCCCCTGTTGAGCCTGGACAGAAAACATGGGCTATGCCATTTTTAATGCCACTGTTTTTTATTATTCTTTCTACTTCAAAAGTTATGTCCACAATATCCATCTCTCCTTTTGTTTCCAGATTTATTATTTCCCTGTACATAATGGAAAAAGAGGAGAGGAAATAAAAGAATTTCTAACTCGGATAGCCCCCTATCATTAAACTCGGGTCTCCCATCAAAATCCATTCCTGAACTGTTTTGGTATCGAGAGAAGAGTAACTGCCAGCGGGAGTATTCCAGTTAATTGGATATGTATGCAGGTATCCTGTTATATCCTTTCCCCATATCTCTCCAAGGATGTGTGTCCCATTCATTCCATATTCCCAGAAGAAGTGTGTGTCGAGCCATTCCGATGCTTCTCCTGTAAAATCCTTGTCCTCCTTAGTATAACCCAGTCCTGAATAACCAAGGGTGGCAATACTTCCTCCACCAACCTTTTTCGTCATCCACCAGCTAAAGCAGGCAGGGGATGTTTCTCCTCTCCATATATATTCTATCCATCTTTTCCCCTGATATATTTTCAGGAGATTGAACATGCTTATGTTGAACTGACTGTTGTGGCAGCCGCCGACCACGCACACAGGATACATTCCGTCATTTTTGAGTTTTGGAATCTGCCACACTGTCAAGCCATCCACCCATTCAGTGCTGTTTGGGGCATGTGTCGCCCAGCTCATGGGGGAGCCATGTCCATCGAAGAACAGGAATCCGCAACCCTGGCTTATGGTGTTGATTACATCTTGCGGTCCAGTGAAAGTGCCAAGGGATGTCCATAATTTTATCGGCTCAAATCCAGGCATCCAGTCTATTGCCCGCTGAGTTCCTTCCTCGCCTTCATAACCCTTCCAGCTTTTGTTTAATATCTGGGGATAGGTATCTCCTGCTATGCAAACAAATCTTTTGAACCAATCTGCTCCGTAGGCAGTTGTCTCATACTCTATGGTTTTCGATACCATTGCCTCCACTTCAAGGGCATTTCTTGCGGGCCATCTTCCAACATAAACATCAGGAATCAAATCTATGGGCGCGTCTTCCGCCCTGTTACCCTTCCATTCTCCAAATATGCCATTGCCATTGGTGTCCCAGCTGCTGAATTTGCCCTCTGCATCATATATGTCTGCGAAATATAAATCACTCAAATAGGTCTTCTCCCAGTTGCTTTTGTCATCCAGATGGACATATCTTACAGGCATCCACCATGCCTCATTGAATCCTGGCTTTCTTCCTCCAACAAGGAGAACATATTTTATGCCCCACTCATCATATGCATTTTTGATGAAATATTTCACCTTCTCCGCATCGTCTCTTCCTTGCACGGGGAAATACTTGCTTCCGTATATATCTTCCAGAGTAACTATTATGGTTTTCACCCCATGCTGCTCTTTATGCTGCTGGAAAGGAGGGAGGGCATCATAGAACTTTGCAGGAGTGATGATGAGCAAATCATATGTATTCAATTTTGCCGAGGAATGGGAGGGTAAATTCGCCACATCTTTTACCTCGAAGTTTCCAACGCCAGCAATAACCCCGCTCATCAGGAAGAGTGCCATTATAATAACGAGCATGCTTTTCATGAAAGTATAATGAGGAAGAGATATAAAATTTTGTGTGAAATGATGTGTTTTTGGAAGTAAAATGCAGGATGAGAAAATGCCATAACAACAATCCATTCGTTGTTTTTACGGTATTATCTCTGTGGTGTTATTATATGGAGGATATCTCAACCTTTCTTTATTTTTTTGAAGAATTTCCTCATGCTTTTTTATCTCGTTTATGGTGAATTTTGTTATGCTGCAAATTTTTCTGAAGCCCTCCTCGCCCCACAATTTTTCCTTGTAGGCAAAAAGACATCTTCCCCCACAGATATCATAAACATCACAACTTCTGCATGGCTCTCCTATTTCCATCTTTTTATAGCCAGTAAAATCGCCCAGAAAATTCCATTTAAAATCTGGGGCAATAGGACAAGCCATTATTTTCCCATCTGTCGTTATGGTTATAGCATCTTTCCCTGCCCCGCATGGCAGGCCATTTCCTCCATGCAAAAGGCGGGATGCTATCCCCATAAAAGGAACTATCCCATGGATTTTTCCTCCCTTCATTTCATCAATCCAGAAGGAAATGAGTTTCTTTAATCCTGGCATATAACTTTCCTCTGCCCATCTCCAGAACTCCTCTACACCCCACATACTGCTCCATACAGCATCGAGTTGCCAGTGGACAAGGGGAAAATGCTGCAGGAGATGCATTACATCTTCATATATCTCTGTTCTAACCGAGGCTGCCATCCTGGCAATTATCTCTCCCCCATAGTTTTCCCTTTTTAGAAAATCCAGAGCTTTCATAACTCTATCATAGCAGCCATCTCCTCTGTAAAAGTCCGTTACTTCCTTCCTTCCATCTATTGAAATAAGAATGCTGTCCAGTTTATGCACTTCCCCGTCCAATCTTTCGATAAAAAAGCCATTTGTCTGAAGAACAAATTTTCTGGCAGGAAGCGAGTTCATCATTTCCTTTATTTTCTCTGCCTCCAGGGTTGGTTCTCCTCCATAGAAGGCAACCACTGCATTTTCGTCCCCCTCAATAAATTTTACGAGTTCGTCCATGTGATACTCAATCCTTGTCGGCATTCCATGCAAACTTCCTCCACAATATTTACATTTTAGATTGCATACGGGCGTTGTTATCACAATGTAGAGCACAAAGTTATATCATCCCGCTTAAAAACATTAGCCCTACATCTCTTCCAGTGCTTCTATTCCCAGTATACCAAGGCAGTTTTTGATAACTTGGCGGGTGGCATCCACAAGCAGGAGCCGCTCCTTTTCCTTCTCATCTCCTATAACCCTGCAGTCCCTGTAAAAGGCATTGAAGGCGGAGGCAACATTGAAGGCATATTCAGCCACCACCGCAGGATTTCTTTCCTTTATGCTCTCCTCTATAATTTCAGGAAATGAGGCAAGCATTTTTATTAAATCTTTCTCACTTTCATGCTCATATTTTAACTCTGTTTCGTAATCCACGCTTCCCGCTTTCCTGAGTATTGAGCAGCATCTCGCATGGGCGTATTGAATAAAGGGGGCAGATTGCCCCTCAAAGTTCAATGCCTCCTCCCACTTGAAAATCATTGGCTTCTCCGGCTTCACCTTTATTATATTATATCTTATTGCCCCCACCGCCACATTTCTGGCTATGTATTCATTTTTTTCTTCCTTTCCCCTCCTCTTCTCCACTTCTTTCCTTGCTCTCTCCACTGCTTCTTCTATCAAATCGTCGAGGTAGATAACCCTTCCTTTTCTGGTGGACATTTTGCCTTCGGGAAGAGAAATGAAGGAATAAAATATCACCTCGGGAATCTTTTTATTCAAAATCTGGAGAGCAATTTCAACAAACCTTGCCTCCAGTTTGTGATCTTCACCAAGCACGTTAATCATTTCATCCGCCTGCTCCCCCTTCCATATGTGATATGCTATATCCCTCGTTGCATATAGGGAAGTGCCGTCGCTTCTGGTAAGATAGAATTTTTTGTTTCTTCCATGAATACCGAAGGATTCCATGTCAATGTATATTGCTTTTCCTTCCTTTCCTGCATACCTGCTCTCGGCAAGTTTTTCAATCACTCTCTCCACGCTTCCATCAATCACAAATCTTGATTCTCTAACAAATTCATCTATCTCTATATTTATTGTTTTCAGACTTTCAAGCATTCCCTGAAGAACCTTTTCATATACTTTTCTCACCTCCTCCAGCATTTCCCTGTCGCCTTCCTCACATCTCCTTATTATCTCATCTATTTCTCTCCTTACCTCTTCATTTTCTTCCATAATCCTGTTTGCTTCCTGATAGAAAACCACATATCTGTGGTCATATTTCTCTGCTTTTGTTTCTATACCAAGATTTTTCACGCCCCAGAATAATGTTGCCACCTGCTTGCCCATGTCATCGACATAATACTGGGTGACAACATCGTATCCTCCAAATTTCAGAATCCTTGCTATGGTATCTCCTATTATTGGATTTCTTGCCCTCCCCACATGCAATGGACCATTGGGATTGGCTGATGTATGTTCCACAATTACCTTTATTTTTTTATCCTCAAGTTTTCCATAATCATCTCCCATCTCTCTTATTGCTTTAATGGTTTCTTTCACCATTTTCTCCAGGTTAATAAAGAAATTGAGATATCCCTTTACCACCTCCACATTTCCAATCCATTCCTTTCTTTCAATATGTTCTGCAATCTCCCGGGCAATCTCCACAGGATTTTTTTTGATAACCTTTGCCAGAGAAAAGCAGGGAAAAGCAAGATCTGCTATTTCTTTGGGTTTTTCCAGTTTTATTTCTTCCTTTATTCCGTAAAGTGCTTTCAGTGCATTTTCCACTTGCTCTCTAACTTCTTTCCTGAATGCCTGATATGGATATTTCATGGATTCCACGGGTTGAAGGCAGGGTCTCCATACAGATTGAATTCATGAAGGCAGTGATATTTTTTATCAAGATACTTTCCATATTCAAATTTGTGTCCAAAGGATTCATATATCTCTTTATCAATTAAAGGAAAGCCCGTTGTCACCAAAGGAGGTGTCCATAGAAATGTTGAATTGGCATCCTTTGGAAGATATTTATTTTTGGCATTTCTCAAAGCCATTCCAGTTGTGGTATCGTTGTTTATTAAATCTAATATGAACTCCTCTGCCACCACTGCTCCAAAATGGGGCTCTGGATACTCTCCTTTTAACTTAAGGTGGAGGGTTGCATTTATGAATCCCCATGCTCCAAAACCTTCGAATATCAAGCCAGGCTCAAGATAGCCAGGGTCTGCTGTTACACGAGTTGCTCCTATATACCCATTCATCCCCGCATGCAAATATGCCTGGCTTAAGCAATTCTCTGGTTGCAACCCATCTATTCTTGCAGTTATGCAACTCTCCACAAATATTATGCCGGGTCCAAAATCCATGGAATATACATTTCTCACATCATATGTTCCCTTTGAACTCAACCCACTTCCCATGGGGTAAAAGCGGGAGACAGTGGTAAAGGGCGGGAAGCCGCGTGCTTCCAGCAATATATCTCCTGACTCATACAGATAATAAAAGCCATGATTGAAAACAAATATTATGTTGCTTTCCTCCTGATATTTACCTCCTTTAACATTGCTTCCGCTTATCCTTTCATAGAAATGAGGGAAGAGGAAATATCTTCTCCCATACTGGGCAAGGTTTTCAAATCCTTCCCTCTGGGACGCAAGCAGATGAGTCCTCTTTACCGTATATCCTCCTTCTTCCAAATCATGGCAAAGGCGAAGATTTATGAAGAAACTTTCCCCGCTGGGCCATTTTGTTGGTTCCTCTCCTCCAAGAATCATATTCATCACAGTTGTAAGGATGGGAACCCATTGAAATTCTAAGCCACAACCTGTTTGAACTGTAGCTGTATTCTTCCATTCTCCAAGTTTTGATATTATGTCATCATAAAATATGGTTCTTGCTATGAGGGCTGAGCAGTCCTCTGCATCATAGCCTGTTACTCTCCCAACAGCATTTTCCTGGAAGGGATAGAAGGTGAAGGTGTCATTTTCCATATCATCAACTTTTGGGTCTATGTCGCCATATATAAAATCTCCCGGGACACCCCATCCCATCATATCTGCCGAATCAGGATTTTTGAAGTAGTACATGGGTATCATGGTTGCATCCGCCAGCAGGGCAATATATATTGGATTATCTCTATAATGATTCCATAAAACATATAGGTCATTGGGCAGTTCCGCCATATCAGTAAGAAGAGCATTGAGTTCGTTATGTATCTTCATTATATGCCGGTTGCATTCCTCCTTTATATCTGGATTATCTCCCGGCTGGCTCATGCCCTGGTTGCCAGCAAAGGCAAATTCTTCTTTAGCAAATACCATTCCCCTGTGATATGACGCAAGATAGGGGGCAAGAGAGGACAATCCTTCCATGAGGGGGTCAATTGGAGTATCTATACTTTCCACCTTTATTTTTAAAGTATATGACCCCTTCACATCGGCAAACCATCTTCCTATCACTCTTGCCGTATATTTACCAGGTTCATTTCCCACAATAAATTCATAATGAACTCTGTCCGTAACAATATCACCATTCTCATCCATTTCAGGTATTCCGGCGCCTGTGGCAGTATATACATATGTCCTTCCTTCAGGATTTGTTATCATGAGGAATATGCCATCTCCCAGTTCCTTCACATTTTCTGAATCCCGATTTATCAAGTCCACTTTCACCCTTGCATATTTATAATCAGGAATTTC
>CAZTWM010000051.1:0-8166 GCA_964617935.1 uncultured Thermoplasmatales archaeon
AGTATTTTCTTCATTTTTCTACCTCCCTCAATTTATTATCCCCTTGAAACTACTAACAAAAATTTATTTATAAAAGTTTTTATAATGATGTTGTAGAGTGCGGAGACTAACAGATAAAGCAATAGGTTGGATCATAAAACATGTGGAAAACAAGGATGTAAAAGCAAGACAGGCATCAAGCATATATGGTGTTTCTATGGGAAGGAGAAATATATATTTTGTCAGCCCCATCTTAAAGAATTTTTTGCCATCCTGATGTCCTTTTCCAGATATTTCAGCAATGCCTTGTTATATATGCATGCGGCAGGATGAAATGTGGGTATTATTTTTATAGAATGCACGGGGCTGTAGAAAATTCTTCCCCTCACCCTGCTTATGGATTCCGCCTTAAAACCATACATTTCCAAGAGGGCTGAGGAGGCAAAATTTCCCATTGCAATAATGATTTCAGGCTTTATCTCATCTATCTGTCTTTCCAGATATGGAAGACATTTTTCTATCTCTTCCCTCCTCGGATTTCTGTTGCCAGGAGGACGGCATTTCACCACATTGGTTATATAAACATCTTCCCTTTTTATCCCATTCTTTCTCAAAATTTCAGTGAGCAAATGCCCCGCCTTTCCCACAAACGGCTTTCCCTTCTCGTCTTCCACCCTGCCAGGTGCCTCCCCCACCATCATTATTTTGGCATTTTTGTTTCCCTCTCCAGGGACTGCATTATTTCTTTCCTTCCACAAAGGGCATTTCCTGCAATTCCTTATCTCCTCCTCAATCTCCTCCAGCATTTTTCCTCCTCTCCTTTATTTCCTTAATATAGGGATATCTTTTTATTGCCCCACAGTTGTGGCATGTTATAACAACTTTATGCTTCTTCAGCCTCACCCTGCAGTTTTTTCCTGGAATAAAGTAAGTGTTGCATTTCCTGCAAAATCTGTGCCTGTATTCTTTGGGTATCCTCACTAAGTATCTCATGGATATCTTTCTTGCCAGAAAGACATATCTGTTTGCCAGTTGAATCCTTCCCTCATCTGCCCTCTTTTCAGCCTCTTTGAACAGATGATGTATCCTCTGAATGGCTATTCTTCTCCTTTCCCTTTTCACATTTCATAAAGCATAGAAATTACTTATTGTTTGTGAAATTTGAGGCATTAGTTAAATAAACGCCATTCATATTTCCTTTTATGTATTTCAAAATTGAAGATGTTCTGGCGAGACAGATTTTTGATTCAAGAGGAAATCCAACCATAGAAGTGGAGGTATTAACAAAAGATGCAAAAGGAATTGCGTCTGTTCCATCAGGGGCATCGAAAGGAAAGGAAGAAGCTGTGGAATTGAGAGATGAAGGAAAAGAATTTCATGGGAAAGGTGTAACAAGGGCTGTAAAAAATGTGGAGAAAATTATAAAGCCTGCCCTTAAAGGAATGGATGTGAGGGAGCAGGAGAAAATAGATAAAAAGATGATAGAAATAGATGCCACAAAAAATAAAAGGATTCTGGGAGGAAATGTATGCATAGGCGTTTCCATTGCTGCATGCAAATGTGCAGCCGTCTCTCTTGAAAAAGAAGTATATGAATATCTCAATGAAAATTCTTTCTTGCTTCCCATACCGTTCATGAATGTTATAAATGGAGGAATGCATGCAGGCAACAATCTCCATATCCAGGAACATATGATTGCTCCGGTGAGAGCAAAAAATTTTCATGATGCAATGAGGATGGGGAGTGAGATATATCATACACTCAAGGAAAAGATAGTGGATAAATTTGGCAGGACAGCATGCAATGTGGGAGATGAGGGCGGCTTCGCTCCTCCCATTTCAAGAAGCGAGGATGCGCTGGAGTTAATAATGGATGCAATAGAGGAAAATGGATATGAAAAGGAGGTGATGCTTGCGATAGATTCTGCAGCCTCCTCTTTTTACAAAAATGGATATTATGTGATGGATAAAAAAATGACCTCAGGGGATTTACTGGACTATTACATGGAACTTGCCAGAACATATCCAATCATTTCCATAGAAGATGGATTCGATGAAGAGGATTGGGATGCATTTGCAGAGATTACCAAAAAGGTTGGAGAAAAGATACAGATTCTGGGAGATGATATATTCGTAACAAACCCGAGAAGGTTAAGGAAAGGGATAAAGGAAGGGGTTTGCAATTCCCTTCTTTTAAAGCCAAATCAGATTGGAACACTCACAGAAGCCATGGAAGTGGCAAATATATGTCATGATGAAAAATACGGGATAATGGTTTCCCATCGCTCTGGTGACACATGCGATGATTTCATTGCTGATCTTGCAGTTGCCATAAATGCAGGACAGATAAAGTCGGGCGCCCCAGCAAGAGGCGAGAGGGTGGCGAAATATAACAGACTGCTAAAGATAGAGGAGATGTTGGAGAAATCAGAATATGGGGGAAAGAGATGGAATAAGTGGGGGCTCTAAAGAAATTTTTCCCTTATGTAGTCATAAAGGGTTTTTATCAGGGCAATTTCAATGCCTATAATGAATCCCAAGATGGGCAATCCAAATGCCCTCCCCACGAGTTCGCAGAACAAAGGTATGGTTACCCATAATATTATCATGTTTATCCAGAATGGCTTCAATGTCAATGCCTCGCCCCAGTATCGCCTCCATACCCTCATCTATAATCAATAAGATTAATGATATAAAAACGTTGCCAGTTCAGTATCTCCGCATGTTAGCTAAAATTTATTTGTTGGCTCTCTATTTACAAACTTTTGTACATCAGGTAATACCTCATCACCCGTGTTCCAGTGCCACCTGGACAGGGGTGCTGGTTATTGGACTTGAATGATAAAAACGGCTGAATATTTCATGCTACAATGAATATACCTTTCTACTCAATCTTGTTTATACATCGCCACATCTTTATTGCCTTCGCAACATATGAATGGCGAAAAGATATATGAGCATTTTTATTATTCAACCATGGGAGATTATAAAATAAAGCCATTTTCCAAGGAAAGAAGAAATATTGCCGTTCTTCTTTCAGAAACTGAGAAAAAGCATATAATTCATGCACTTCTTGAAGTAGATGTCACTGAGGCGAGGAAAAAAATAAGGGAGCATAAGAAAAAGGGGAGGGATATATCCTTTACCGGATGGGTCATCAAATGCTTTAGCAAAACCATGGAAGAATACAGAGAATTCAATGTTCTTCGCCATGGTGGCAGAAAAATTGTCATATTTGATGAGGTGGATGTGGCTATTCCCATAGCAAGAAAAATAGGAGGGGAGTACATCACCATGGCATATATTATAAGAGGTGCGAACAAAAAAACTCTTGATGAGATAAGTAAAGAGATAAGGAATGCCCAGAAAAAGGAGGTGGATAAATCCGAGCAAATTTTGAGTGAAAAGGGTTTTATGGAAAAATTTGCAATATCTTCTCCAGTTTTCATTAAAAAACTTCTCCTTTTAATAGCATCCCGAAATGCATTTCTGAGAAAAAAATATATGGGCACCACGGCAGTGTCGGCGGTAGGCATGATTGGAAAATTTCGGGGATGGCTGGTCATAATGGGGGGACACTTCACCACTCAACTTGGAGTAGGCGGGATAACAGAGAAGCCTGTTTTTGAAAATGGAGAGGTGGAGATAAAAGAATATCTTCATCTCACCCTGAGCGTCGATCATGATGTAATAGATGGAGCACCTCTTGCATCATTCTCCTCCCGGCTGGCGGAATTGATGGAAAGTGCGTTTAATCTTTAATGAGATAAATTTCTTTATGGCACATGAAAAATGTTTTAAAAAACAAATGAATTTATAATATGAAAAAATTTGGGAGCACCTTGATTATGTTTCTTTTTCTCTTTTCCTTAATTCCTTCAGTTTCATTTAGCCATGATGACATCAAAATTGTGGCAGGTCCATATCTCCAGAATGTTGGAGAGAATGAGATAACCATAATGTGGGTAACCAGTGAAGAAACAAAAGATAATAGAGTTTATTATGGAATCCATGATTTAGACAATACTGTCAAAGAGAATAAAGAAGGAAAAATACATGAAGTAATGCTTTCCCCTTTATCCCCAAATTCCACATATATTTATATGGTTTCATCGGATGGAGTAAAGAGTAAGACATATCATTTCAAAACTTCATCTCAAAACCAGAGCAATTTCAAATTCATTGTTTATGGTGACTCCCGCGGAATGTGGGATGGATGGAAAAATGCGGGCAAGGTGGCGAGAGCCATAGAAAACGAAGAGGCAAACTTCGTCATATCAACAGGGGATATGGTTAGAAATGGTATGGATGAAGAGCAGTGGATTTCATTCCTCAGCACATCTTCTTTCATGCATAATACAACCCTATATCCTGCAGTTGGAAATCATGATTTGCCATCCTTAGATATATGCAGATATTTCTCAATTCCAAATGAAACATGGTATTCCTTTGACTATGGCATTGTGCATTTCACCATAATAAATTCCAACACTCCCTACATTTTTTCCCCATTCCAGTTTTTATGGCTGATGAAAGACCTTCACTGCAAAAACAGGTGGAAATTTGTTGTATTCCATCACCCACCATACAGTTCGGGGGAGCATGGGAATAACACCTTCCTTCGTCTTTTACTCCCTCTCTTCAAAATGGATGGTGTGGATGCCATATTCAACGGTCACGATCACGACTACGAACATATAAAGGTGTGGAAAATGACTTTCATTGTGAGTGGAGGGGGAGGAGCCCCTCTATATAGGGTAGGGAAAAGTCCATGGACAATCTTTTCCTCTTCTTCATATCATTACTGTAGGGTGAACGTGAGTTATTCCTTCCTCCATTTCACGGTGTTAAAACCCGATGGAGAAATACTGGAGGAGTTTGAAATGGCAAAGTGAATTTGGAAATTTTTCAAGATGGTAAAAAGATTTAAGTGGTAATTTTGATTACACCACTGGTGATTTGATGGAAAAGCGCGTTACAGTTGAAGAGTTGCTGGAAAAGGCGAAAAAGCCTGCAAAGGAAGCAATGAAACTACATCCTTTCTATAAGGGTAAGGTTCAGGTAATGCCCAAGTGTGCCATACGAACCTTTGATGACTTTGGCATATGGTACACGCCTGGTGTGGCTGAACCATGCAAGGATATAGCCAATAATCCTGAGAAGGTTTTTGAGCACACCAATAAAGGAAATTTTGTGGCTGTGATGAGCGACGGAACACGGGTTCTTGGATTGGGCGATATAGGTCCTCTTGCTGGGTTGCCTGTGATGGAGGGAAAGGCATTGCTTTTCAAATATCTCGGTGGTGTGGACGCCTTTCCTGTGATGATCGATACCAAAGACCCGGATGAATTCATACAGGCGGTGAAATGGGCTGCCCCCAGTTTCGGGGGAATAAATCTTGAGGATATTTCCTCTCCAAAATGCTTCTACATCCTTGACCGCCTTAGAAAAGAGTTGGACATACCTGTGTGGCATGATGACCAGCAGGGCACGGCAGCCATTACTCTGGCAGGTGTTATAAATGGTCTCAAGATAGTGGGAAAGAAGATGAATGAAGTACTGTTTTCAATAATTGGAACAGGATCTGCCAACATATGCCTGATAAGGACACTGATAAAGGCAGGGGTGCCGCCAAAGAATATAATAGCAGTGGATTCCAAGGGAATTCTGCACCCTGGAAGAGAGGACATGGAAAAATTGAAGGAAAACAATCCCTACAAATATGAAGTTGCCACTACCACCAATGGAGAGGGAAGGAGCGGGGGAATGGCAGAGGCGATAAGGGGAACGGATGTATGCATAGCCGCATCCAAGCCAGGACCTGGAACAATAAAGAAGGAATGGGTGGCAGCCATGAATGATGATGCCGTAATGTTTGCGGAGGCAAACCCCATACCAGAGATATGGCCCTGGGAAGCGAAGGAGGCGGGCGTTCGCATATTTGGCACAGGAAGAAGTGATTTTCCCAACCAGGTGAACAACAGCCTTGGATTCCCAGGCATTTTCCGTGGAACCCTGGATGTGAGGGCTAAGACCATAACGGATGAGATGCATATAGCTGCTGCCTACGCCATAGCAGAGGTGGCTGAGCAGAAGGGGTTGAGAGAAGATTACATAGTTCCGACGATGGATGACTGGGAGGTTTTCCCGCGTGAAGCGACGGCAGTGGCTATGAAGGCAATTGAACAGGGAGTGGCAAGAAGGAAATTGAGCAGGGAAGAAATATATGAAATGGCTGAAGAAACCATAAAGAATGCCAGGGAATCAGCCCAGATGTTGATGAAACAGGGATTCATAAAAATACCTTAGATGGAGGATGCTGTAGAAGAGGCAGGAGAGGAATGCATTATCCATATAAAGGTTAAAATAGGGAAAAACAATGTTTTTCCTGCTGGCTATGACGAATGGCGGAAAAGGGTGGAGATAGAAATAAATGAAGAGCCCATAAGGGGAAAGGCAAACAGAAAAATTATAGAGACAATAGCATCTTTCTTTCGTGTTGAGCAGGATGAGGTGGAAGTTGTTTACGGAAAAAAATCCAGGGAGAAGGGGGTAAGGGTAAAAAAGAAAAAGGAGGAAGTGTTGCATATACTGGAAAATGGATAGTAAGGCGGCACTGGAAAAACTTGAGAAAGCAATAGATGAGTTAAGGGAAAAAAACAAAACAATACCCATAATTGTGGAGGGGGAAAAGGATGTGGCAGCCCTTCATTCTCTGGACATACATGGTGAGATATTTATGCTTCATTGTGGGAAGGATATAGCAGCATTCTGTGACGATGTTGCATTGAAATATAGGGAGGTGATAGTCTTAACTGACTGGGACAGGAAGGGATGGAGTTTGTCGCATCGCATTGAGGATAATCTGAGGGGGAGAACAAAATGCATTATGGATTACAGAATAATCTTTGCTGCCAACAGCATGGTAAAGGACATGGAAAGTTTGCCCAAATTCCTGAGAAATCTGAGAAACAGTGTTAGAAGAAAATAATGCGACTCTCTTTTATTTAAGGAAAGAGAGAAAATGTGGCTGTCAAAATATGTATAGAGAAGCGGGAAAGGAATAATTATAAATGATTCTTCTATTCAATTTATGCTCGTTAAAAGATATGATGAAGTGGAGATAGAGGATGTTAAGGAGGGGGGAGCAAGCAATGTAAAAATACAGTGGCTCATAGATGAGAAGATAGGCAGAACATTTGCCATGCGCCGCTTTGTTGTTGGGAAGGGCGGGCATACACCTCTTCACCACCATGACTGGGAACATGGTGTTTTTGTCCTTGAAGGAGAGGGAGCACTGGTGGACAAAAATGGAAAGGAATATCCCCTCAGGCCGGGCAATTTCGCCTTTGTTGAACCCAATGAAATTCATCAGTTTGTGAATAAGGGAGAAAACAACTTTATATTCCTCTGCATAATTCCTCTGCCATGAGAACTCTTTTCCTTTCCAGAGAGGAGGTTAAAAATCCTCTGGTGGATGAAATAAAGAGAGCAGGAAAGATTGTAAAGGAAAAGGGGCTGGTGGAAGGCACATATGGAAATATAAGCGTAAGATATGGCAAAAGAATTGTTATAACCGCCGCCAACTCCGACCTGGGGAAACTAAGCAATGACGATATTGTGGAAGTGGTGGACTACAATCCCGCCACCGATGTGGCTATGGTAATAGGGTTGAAAGAACCATCGACGGAAACGCCGATGCACTGGTTGATATACAGGAGAGATGATATAAACGCCATAATCCATGTTCATGCCACCTTCGAAGAGGCGCCCACCTCCGAGAAATACGCCAAGGAGGGAACTCTGGAACTGGCAATGGAAGCGATAAAGGCACTGAAAAATTCAAAGATTGCCAATCTTAGGGGGCACGGAAGCATAGCCGTTGGAATTAATATGGAGGAAGCGTTAAAGGTGTTGAAATGCTTGTGAATGGCAGGGAAATGAGAAGTTTGTGGTTTGAGGACGGCGTGCTGAAATTAATAGATCAGCGAAAGTTGCCAGCAAAAATGGAAATTTTTACCGCAAACAGTGTGGAGGAAGTGGCTTATGCCATAAAAGAAATGGTGGTGAGGGGTGCTCCTGCCATAGGATGCGCAGCCGCCTATGGAATGGCGATGGAAGGAGATATGGCAGAGAAGGCAATGCTGCTCAAATCAACACGTCCCACAGCCCATGATCTGTTCCATGC
>CAZTWM010000052.1:0-7920 GCA_964617935.1 uncultured Thermoplasmatales archaeon
GTTTGAAAGCATCTATTTTTTCAATCATTTTTTCCACATTTTCACCCACATGCAACAATTGCATGTTGTTCATGGAGAAGAAGGGTTTTAAATTTGGTATGGCTGTCTGGTTGAGATATGCTTCCTCTGCGCTCCCAGGAGTTAAATCTGCTATTATCGTCATTTTATCCTTTCTCCAGTTTATATTATACTCCCTGATTTCTCTTATAAAACCCATCAATGCCTTAACTATGGTATAAAAATCTGTATAAATGGAGGTGGGCTGTCCTGTTGAGCCTGAAGTGCTCACTACATAAGCCCTTCTTTTATCAAAACCCTCTGGTACAATTCCATCGGGAAAATGTTTTCTTATATCTGCTTTTGTTAATATGGGCAATTCATGAATGTTTTTAAGTGTTATTTTATCCACATCTATACCTCTATATTTTTCTCTGTAAAGAGGAGTTTTCATGGCGACTTTCAAAATTTTGCGGAACTGTTTTTCCCTGTATTTTTCTATTTTTTCTCCATCATATTTCCATATCCTGTTCACATCTGTGAAATAATACTTTGCTACTTTTGCAAGGATAACTGGATTGAGGAAAGGATTCATTCAATGGATGAATAGGAATCCTTTTTATATTTTTTGCTTAGAAAACTTTTTCAATTTCTAATGAAAAATCTTTATTTTTCACTGAATGTGTAAGCCATCCCAGAGAAATGCGGTCAGCAAATGTATAATTGGTTATGTTTTCAGGTGTTATTCCACCGGATACCTCCACCTTTATTTTTGGGTTTATATTCTTTACTTTTATCATGGCAAGTTTTGCCTTTGCAGGGGGCATATTATCAAGCATGATAATATCTGCTCCTTCTTCAGCGGCTATCACCGCATCATCCATATTCTCCACCTCCACCTCCACCTCCCTTCCCAGTTTCATTGCCTTCCTTATCGCCTCCCTCAATGAAACACATGCCAGATGATTATCCTTTATGAGAACCCCGTCATACAATCCCATTCGATGGGGATAGCCACCTCCTATTTTTACAGCCTTCTTCTCATATTTTCTGAAACCAGGCGTCGTCTTTCTCGTCGCCGCCACCTCCACATTTGGATTCTTCTTTTTGCATGCTTCCACAAGTTCTCTCGTCAGAGTGGCTATTCCACTCATCCTTCCCATGAAATTGAGGGCAAGCCTCTCCCCTGCCAGAATTCCCTTTATCTTTCCATTAATTCTTAAGACCTTTTCCCCTGCCTTTGCTTCCTCCCCATCTTTTTTTAGTATCTCCACCTGGCAACCCAGACGTTTGAATATTTCCATTGCCTCCTCCACTCCTGCCAGAATGCAGTTTTCTTTTGATTGAATGAATGCAACGCCTTCCTCATCGCCAATGATGGCATCAGTTGTTATGTCTCCTTTTTCATTTAAATCTTCTTTAAGATATAACTCCATGTCGTCCATCACCCCTAATACAACAGATGTTTATATAATTTCATGAGGTTTGAACATTACATCTCCATAAAATTCTCCACAGGTTATTTATATCCATAAATGTTATCTCTACAGATGATTTCCATTGGAATCATAGGATGTGGGGCAATAGGGAATGATGTGGCAAGAGAAGCAGACACAATGGAAGAAGTGAAGGAAATTTATCTTTATGATGTAATTGAGGAGAGAGGAAAATCTCTGGCTGACAATTTAAAAAAGGCAAAATTTGAGAGGGTTGAAGATTTCCTCCCCAGCGTGGACGTGGTTTTTGAAGCAGCATCCCAGCAGGCAGTATATGAATATGCAGAAAAAATAATGGAGGCAGGAAAGGACATAGTTATAATGACCATTGGAGCCCTTTTTGACGATGAATTCAGGGAAAATCTCATAAAGAAGGCAAAGGAGAAGAAATGCAAAATTTATCTCCCATCGGGGGCGGTGGCGGGCATAGACGGGGTTAAAGCGGCGAGCATAGGAGGGCTTGATGAAGTAACGCTTGTAACAACAAAATCTCCAGAAGCATTTGGAAAACACTTTGATAAAAGAACCGTGCTCTTCGATGGGAGTGCAAGGGAGGCGGTGAAATTGTTCCCCCGCAATGTTAACGTGTCTGCCTGCCTTTCTCTCGCAGGAATTGGATTTGATAAAACAAGGGTGAAGGTGGTGGCAGATCCTGTCATAAGGTTTAACAGCCATAAGATACTTGCCCATGGAAAATTTGGAAGACTGAGGGCGGAGGTGGAAAATCTGCCAAATCCAAAAAATCCCAGGACGAGTTATCTTGCCTCCCTCTCAGCCATAGCAGTGTTGAGAAAAATAGTCAATCCTTTGCAGATAGGAATATGATGAAGAAGGCAATATATATTGGCATAGCAATCATCATACTTGCCTCGGGCGTATATGTAGCATACAGGCAGGTGGAGGCATTAAATGTAGCAAGGTGTCTCGGCTGCCTCGCCATGCAGCCAAAGACAGAACCCTTCAAAGCCTTCTGGGTTGAGTATCCATCATTCTATAAAAAAAGTGGATTGCCTTCGCACCCATCATGGCTTGCGAATGAAAGCAAGCAACATGTTGTAATGCTTTTCTTCTGGTTTGAAGGATGCGGTGCATGCAAAAGCCAGTGGGAAAATATGAAGAAATACGGACTGGTGGAAGGGGGAGAGGCGGACGGAAAATTCACAGAAAACTTCAGTTATGCAAAACTCATCACCATCGACATAATAAACAGCCCCATGAAGAATATACTCAAAATTTATGAAAAGGAGGGGAGAATGAAAGCACCTACCACCGTAATACTCTTTGAGAAAAATGGAACCATATACTGGTATGCCTTTTCTGGAGAGGCAAATGGGAAGGGAGGAAGACCCAGTGTGGATGAACTGGTGAAAATAATAGAAAAAGCGGAGGAAGAAAAGAATGGTGGTATGCAATCTTAACTGTGCCTCCTGCCCGCTTGCCTACGCCTGCATTCCCATTACCATAGCGGGAGTAATTGCATTGAGAAAATATAAGGGGAGATTGCAGAAGAAGCGACTTGCATCACAGATAACTTTCCTATTCATCACCAACACCGCCTTTCTTTTTGGGGCAACCGGCTTGATATATTCCTATTTCTACTGCTGGGAAAGTCCCTTCGCCTTGATGGCATGTCCTATTGGTGTATTAGAACATGCTTTTGCGGATAGGGCGTGGTATCTTCTTATATACCTCGCTGGCTCCATTGGATTTACAAGCATAATATTTGGAAGAGCTGCATGCGGGTGGGCGTGTCCCATTGGCTTTTTACAGGATTTGACGAGCAGGAGGAAAACGAAAAATAAATGGGATAAAAAATTGAGGATGATGAAATATATAATACTGGCTGCCATTCCACCTGCTTCCTATATAACAGGAGAACTTGCCTATACGGATATATGCCCCATCGGAGGACTCACAGCCACACTTCCCCATTTGCTTATAAACCCCCATGGCTATACCTTCACCTTCTTCTTTTTCCCGAAGATGATGATACTTGTTGGCTTTTTCATTCTCATTGTTCTGCTTTCCAGGGGATGGTGCCGCCATCTCTGCCCGATAGGAGCAATGATGGCTCCCTTTAATAAAATAAGTTTGCTTCAGCTGGAATATTATGAGGAAAAATGTATAAAATGCTTTAAATGCGCTACCGTCTGTCCAATGCAGATAAACATGCCCTATGATACAAAAACGGCGGAATGCATAAGATGCGGGAAATGTGTTGATGTCTGTCCAACAAATGCTCTTGCCTTCAAATTTCAATGGCAGTAAGAAATTTTGAATATGAGGATTTGATTCATGTGGTGAGAATAGCCAGGGAGTCGTTAACAGAAGAATACACCATGGATTTTTTCCTTTACCTCTGGCAGATTTCCTCCGATGGTTTCATAGTGGCTGAAGATAACGGGGAGATGGTGGGATTTTTAATAGCCATTCAGACATCCATGGATGAACTCCGCATCCTCATGCTGGCGGTGGATGAAAAATACAGGAGGAAGGGCATAGGAAGCATGCTCCTCCGTCATCTCCTGCTGAAATATGCGGGCGTGAGGAGAATATATCTGGAGGTGAGATGTGACAACGATGCTGCCATAAAATTCTACACAAAGCATGGCTTTAAAATAAAGGAAAGAATAGATGACTTTTATACAGACGGCTCTCCTGCATATTTAATGGAGAAAATTCTTTTTTAACCTTACCAAAACAATTCCAATAGCAAGGGATATTGTGGCAAGGAGTAAGGTAAAAGAGGGAGTCTGCTTTCCATTCAAATTTCTCTCTATTTCTTTTACTGTTGAGAAATTTAGATAAAATGGCTTCTCCATTTCCATTCCTCTGAAATCTTTCATTCCCATAGGTAAATAAACATGATATGTTGTGTTTTCCTTCAGTTTCATTTTTACTACAAGAATGGTTTTGTTCCAGTATAGGTCATAATCGCAGGCTGGAATTATGGAAAAATTTCCATCCACCTCTTCCTTTATCATCGGATGGGAGAATTTTATCTCAAGTGTTGAATCCATCCCCACATTTTTCTCTCCTTCTTCCATGCTTGTATATACTATTTCGGGAGGAGTGATGTAAACTTCAAAACTTTCATTCTTATCAAGTGGATTTCCATATTTATCCCTCATAAAAGATGTTATTTTTATGGTGTAATTTCCCTTTTTATACTCCGCGGGTTTGATTTTAAGAAGAGTGTCATTTTCCCCCCATGAGTAGGTATATGGTAGCCATGGCTCAATTATTATGCCATTATGGATGAGGGTATCCATGGGTTCAGAGAACTTTATCTCTATATCATCAAGTAATTCATCATAGTAGGGTTTCACATATATTATGGAGGGTGGGGTTTTATCGGGCAGAGAGGTTTCAAAGGAGAACGAGTATTCTTTCATAATCTGCCCGCTCACCCTTCTTGCATTTTTTATTGTTACAGTATATAATTCCTCATAGTCCATTGTCTGTGGAAATATCCAAATTTCTCTCCCGCTCTTCCATTGCACTGTATACAAAATCTGCGGGCTTATAGATATCCCATTCTCCACGGATTTTTTATCCATATCATGGGAAAACTTTATTTTTATAATCACATCCACAGGAACATTTCTTTGATTGTTCCGGGGGTAATTACACACCACCTTTGGGGGGGAAGTATCCACCTCAAAACTCCATTTTATCTGAGTTATCTGCCCTATACTATCCCTTGCCCTAACCATAAATTCATAGTTCCCATCTCCCAGGTCATTATAGGTTACGCTTTTCTCATCGCCCCACTCATACCATTCCTTGTCATATCCTTGGAGCATATATGAGAATTCCACCACTCCATGGTCATCCTTTCCATCCCACTCAAAACTCACATTTCTGTAACCCGTGACATTTTCTGGTGTTTTTATGAATTCTATGGAAGGAGGGGAATCCTCGGGAGGGGTGGCGGCGGTGCATGCATCCACAAAATGGGCTGTGAAAGGATGCTTGTTGTTTGGAGGGTCAGAATATCTTGTTTCCCCTTCCTTATTGAAAACCACTCCTATCACCATTATATTATCCCTGCTTATTTCATATCCATGCTCTGTCCCATTCCATGTAACCTTCTTTCTTTTCTCCTCCCCTGGATTTAATGTTAAATTTTCATCCATTCCATAGCCAAGGAAGGCAAAATGATATGGATTTCCTTCATAATCTTTCCATTTTGAGGTTTTTTCCACCACATAAATCTTCAGATTTCCTTCATATTTTCCATCTTCATTATTTTTTATATCCGCACTTATTTCTATGGAATTATCTCCCAGCCATTTTACCTGCACACCAAGAAAAATTTTTTTCCTTTCCCTCTCCATACTCTTCTCTATCGCCTCCTTAAATTTTGTGGTATCCTGCTTTCCAAAGATGATTTCATAGCCACCATCAAAAAAAGTTGTTGGATATCCGTATGTGTTGTAATAATCCGCCCTCTCCTCCGCCTCCTTCACCTTATCTGTCACCATAGCCACATAATAAAATGAATATTCATGGGATGAATAAATCTGATACAATGTCCTGCCCACCGCAGGGCAGGCATGGCAGGAGGAGGAGGTCATTTCTTCTGCAAATATCGCCCCCCTTGCCTCTGCAATAGTAAAAAATATGAAGATAAGGAGGGCAGGAACCAGCAGATACTTTTTCATATCAACGAATTTGTTTTCCTGATTTAATTTTTGCTAAGAAAATGGCTATTATTGCCATACCAAGCATTGCAAACCCAAAACCTGGTGCATTGCCTCCCTTTTTCACATCTATTTCCTTTTCCATATAAACCTTATGTCCCATGTCATCCTCCACTGTGATATTAACATCGATTTTGCCTTCATGAACATCGTTGCCATTAATGGTATATGTCCACATATCCCCTTCTTTCTTCATTTCAACAGGAAAACATGCTTCCCCTATGCAGTACTGGAGACGAACCTTGCTTATATTGCCCGAGATTTTGGCATATACGGTGATGTCCTCTCCTGGCTTGGGATGTTCAGGCTCCCAGTAAAGTTGTTCTATAACGGCAGCATTGGCAAAATAAGAAAATAGAAGGATGAGGGAAAGAAATGCTGCAATGCCCTTCATAATTTCACCTTATAGAGGGTTATTGCCTCCGTGTATTCGTTGTATTGTGAATCATATCCCCTCACATATAATTCTGTGAATCCTTCATCCTTTATTTCATTATCGTCATAATCCTGATTCCATTCCCATTCAAAGGGAGGCGCCGTATCCACATGCATTATTTCCCTTCCGCAACCACAAGCCATGGGCAGGAGGAATTCCACTCTTGTAATATCATCCTTTGCCTTCACAACCACATTGATGTTTCCTATTACTATCTGCCCTATTATCGGAATCACCTTTATGCCGAATATATAGATGCCATGTCGGGGCTTTGCAAGCCTAAAGTCACCCAAGGGCGTGGAAAGTGGCATTTTAACAGACAGGGTTGCTGGCTCGCTTGTTGCTCCCTTATCATCTGTGGCTGTTACAGTTATTACATAAGTGCCGTCCTCACTCCATGAATGGGATGCCTGGACACTCTCTCCTGAGTTAACGGTGTCGGTGCAGAACTCATTTCCATCTCCCCAGTTAAAGCAATAGAATATTTTGTCTCCATCAGGATCTGTTGTTGTGGCAGTATATGTATATGTTTTTCCTGTTTCACCATCTGTTGGACCGGTTATTGTTGGTTTCTCCGGCGGTGTATTGGCATGGGCGTTCATACCCCCTGGCAATGTTATTGCCAGTATGATGGCAACAAATAATATCAACATCTTTTTCATTTACTCACCAATCCAAAAATAGACGTTATATTAAAAGTTAACTATTGTTAATATCTATCACTCAAGGACATTTTTAAGGAAGGAGGAAGATTTATATCTTTTAGTAATATAAGAAAATACTATTTAAATTGTTCTAATAAGTCAATTTTGTCCTCCAAAAACAATAATTTACCCCCACGTATTATAATGGGGGAAGGAGGAAGATTTATATCCACATATGCCTCCGGTGTTTTTTTCCTTCCCCCTCATCTTCTTATCATTGCAAAGTAATATGGAACAACAAAACTTTATTAATTCCCTTCATAATTCACTTTTGTGCCGCCTTGGCTCAGGGGTAGAGCGCTTCCTTGGTAAGGAAGAGGTCCCGGGTTCGATCCCCGGAGGCGGCTTTAACTCTATTTCATCTAACGGCTATTGAAAATTCCTGTATTTCCTTTTGCCTTCCTAACATTACATTATTTGAGCAATTCATTTTAGGCTTGCCATCTCTATCTCATATTGACAAAGCGGTGTTTCAAAAATCCTTTTTAAATCCCGCTTTTCCCCCATACCTCATGTCTTACACTCCGACAGTACCATGCCTCATATTTTTCCTCCATTAGGCTCATATTTATTAAAATGTC
>CAZTWM010000053.1:0-7901 GCA_964617935.1 uncultured Thermoplasmatales archaeon
CTGAGGGCAACTGGACAAAGCAGAAGTTCTTTGTGGATGCCACAGCCCCAACCACTACTATATCCTTGGATTGCACTGGAGAGATGCCATTCAATATAACAGTGAATGCAAGCGATTCAGCGGCAGGAGTAGGTACTGTGAAATTATACTACAGATACAGTGAAGATAATTCAACATGGAGCGAATGGATGGAATATGAGGCAATACCACAAATTGATGGCAACAACTATACATGGAATTTCGAACCAGAAGAAGGATATGGCTATTACCGCTTCTATGCATACGCAATAGATGTACTCGGAATTGCAAAGGTGGCACCAGAAGATTTAGCAGACGACTATTATGAGGCATTCTGCCATGTGCCGCCGCCACCAGAAGATTTAACTGGAGACGGAAGAGTGAATGTTCTGGACTTACTGTCTGTATTGGATCACTGGGGTGAAACTGGCAGCCCAGGATGGATACCACAGGATATCAGTGGTCCAGAAGGAGTGCCAGATGGAAAGATAGACATATGGGATGTGCTGGCAATAATTGACAAATGGACTGGTTAAATACGAGGAGGATGATGAAAATGAAAAGCATGAGGAAAACAATAATTGCTTCTCTTCCCCTTCTTTTGTTATTTTCGATGTTCTCAATCGCATCCTCGAATGATGGAAATACTGCAGAGATATCACTTTCTCCAGATCTTCCTGAAGGAAACCCTGCGCATTTTAATCAAACATTTACTGTAAGCATAATTGTTAAGGCAGATGAAGTAAGAGTTGTTCAGTGCCGTATAAGGTTTAATCAAACAGTATTGAAGGCAATAGAGGTAGAAAATGGAGAGATGTACCCTGATGCTCAATTCTTTATTAAGCCAGGAATCGGAATAGATAGCCCTACAGGTATTGACAATGACAATGGATTGGTAGGAGATATAACAGGCTTTACCTATTCACCCATAAATGCTTCAAATGGCTTAATATTTGCCAATATAACTTTCCAAGTAATAACAAATGAGTCGTTAATAACACCCATAGAGTTTGTAACTAATTTCTGTTTCGTCGATGAATATGAAACCCTTACATACAATACAACGATTAAAGTAAATCCAGTAGAAATAAGAATAGAACCTAAGCAAGCACTGTTAGGAAACTATGAAACCACATTTTATGTAAATGTTACCCCAGGTGTAAATGAAATTACGACATTAAACTATACAATCTCTTTTGATCCTCAATATCTAGAGATTATTGATGTGGAAAATGGAAACCTATTCCCCCTCCTTGTAAATACAACAAAGGATGGACAGTTAATCATAATTAATTCCTTTTACAATTTAACACAAGGTACAAATGATAATGGAACTCTTGCTTTAATAACACTTAAGCCAAAACAAACAGGATATACATCTATTAACATAACTGGAGCAACAATTATAGATGTTGATCGCCAAGAAACCATATACATTTTGCAAAATGCCGCCATAGAAATAGACCTTGATTATCCTGTTGTGACCTTTGAATACGGCACGCCCCATTATAACGGAAGCAACTGGATAACTTCTTCAACACCCATTTACATCAATGCCACGGATGCCCATGATTATACCATATATTACCGCATATGGAATGGGACATGGACAGCATGGCAGAGTGGATTGCTGAATACCAACATGCTTCTGCATGTTCAGGATGAAGGAAAACATTACATTGAATATTATGCAAAAGATAAATACAACAATACAAGCCCTGTTGGGAATGAAACGTTTTACGTTGACAACACACCACCTGTAAGCACATTATCATTAACTCCTTCCTCGCCCGATGGAGAAAATGGATGGTATGTTGGTGACGTCACCATAAACTTCACAGCCGTGGATGCTGGAAGTGGAGTGATGGCTATCCGTTATAAAATAGATGATGGCAACGTCACTGATTACACCGGCGAATTTACAATGCCCGAAGGAGAACATACCATATATTTCTATGCTGTTGACAACCTTGGAAATAAGGAAGGAATGAAAGAGCAGAATATAAAAATAGATAAAACAATGCCAAACATTTCCTACGCCAAATCAGGAACAATGGGCACAAATGGATGGTATAAGAGCACTGTCACCATAACATTAAATGCTACCGATACACCATCTGGAATCCAGGAATTCAAATACAAGAAAGATGGTTCCTGGCAGGATTACACACAGCCCTTTACTCTTAACGATGGAATCTACAATATAAAATATTATGCAAAGGATATGGCTGGAAACAATGTAAGTGGGGAATTAAACATTTCAGTGGACACAACAAAGCCAACAGCAACCCATACCTTACAGGGAACCCTTGAGGAAGGAAAATATACAACAGATGTTACTATCAAGTTATCTGCTTACGACAATCTTGCAGGTGTAAAAGAAATACATTATAAGCTTGATGGAGGAAACTGGCAGATATTCCCTGGAGTGAGTGGAACAGATACTGTATCGGCAGAAGGAACCCACACCATTGAATACTATGCCGTTGACAATGCGGGCAATGCAGGAGTACATCATCAGGCTACATTTACCATAGAGAAGAATAAGAAACCTGTGGCAGATTTCACCTATACTCCTGAAAATCCAACAGATGTGGACACAATAAACTTTGTCGACCACTCCAGTGACGAGGATGGAGAAGTGGTTTCATGGTTCTGGGAATTTGGAGATGGAAATACAAGCAGCAAGCAAAATCCAACCCATAAATATGCTGACAATGGAACATATGTGGTGAAGTTAACAGTAAAGGACGACAAAAACGCCACATCCACCAAGCAGGTGGCAATAGTTGTAACCAATAAAGCACCTGTAGCCAAATTTACCTATCAGCCTGACAAACCAAAGATAGGGGATGAAATACAGTTCACATCCCAGTCCTTTGATGATGATGGAAACATTGTTTCTTATGCATGGGACTTTGGAGATGGAAATACAAGCACCGAGCAGAATCCTGTTCATTCATATGAAAAGAAGGGAACATATAATGTTACTCTGACAGTAACCGATAATGATGGGGCAACACATCAGGAAACACAGCAGGTGGTTGTAACCAAGGAGGAAGTAAACATATGGCTGTATCTCATCATAATACTAATACTGATAATTGTGGCAGTGGTAGTGGTTGCAGTCTGGAAGAAGAGAACAAAAACCTCCTAATTCTTCCCCTTTTATTTTTATCTTTTTCAATATTTTTTATACGATGAAAATTTTGCAAGAGTCTGTATCCCATTCCTATTCTTCAATTTCTGAAACTTTAAATAGAGTTATATATTTACATAAAAAGGAGGGTAAAAAATGAAAGGAAAAATGTGCGTCTTCATTGCAATTATAGTTGTGATGGGATTATCTGTATATGTGAAGGGGGCAGACCCACATATAATAAAGGTTGTGCCTTCAGAAAAAACAGTAGGTATTGGAGAAAATTTCACCCTGAGTGTCAACATAGTCCCCTCTTCTGGCGTCTCCTCCGCCTTCTGCAATCTATCCTTTGACCCCAGCATTCTTCAGGCGACCAGTATAGACAATGGAAATATGTTTGATTTGTGGCTTGGCAATCTGGAAGGTGTGGCAGACATAGATAACGTAAATGGAACAATCACATACATCATGGCTGCATCCTCGCAGCCCAAGACGGAGGAGGGAACCTTCTTTGTGGTAATCTTTCATGCGGTGGCTGCCGGCGTTTCCAGCATAAACATACTCGACCCTGTTATTCAGGGAAGTCATGACGTTAACGTGATAAATGGAACAGTCACTGTAAGCCAGGAAGGGGATTTCACTCCGCCGAACATAAATCTTCTTACGTATCCGGGGGCGGTAATAGAATACAGGGATGTTGTTTTTGTATGGAATGCCACTGATAACACATCCCCTCAGGAAAACATAACCTTTGCCCATATGCTATCTCCATATGAAGGTGGATGGAGTTCATGGGGTCATGTAACACAGGCAAATTATTACAATCTTGATGCCGGGAGTTATACATTCCACATAAAGGCGAAGGATGACGCGGGCAATATAGGTTATCTCAATTACTCCTTCCAGATACAGGATAATGATCCACCCCATATCTCTTCCATAAATGTGAATCCTTCCACCCAGGCAATCAATGGATATGTCAACATATCATGCACCATAACAGATAACTTTGGAGTGGATGAATCAAAGGCGGTGATAACATATCCCGATGCCAGTGTCCATGAATTCATGCTCTCACATAACAGCAAATACTATTTGAACCAGCCCTATTCAATGGAGGGAACATATGCATTTTATATCTATGCCAGGGATGTCAATGGAAATGTGGAAACCTCCGCCCCATATCAATTCACAATGGTGGCGGGCGATTTTACGCCTCCTTCCATAACAGATGTGGCTGCCTCTCCTTTGCTGCAGGACGTTGGAAAGAATGTTACCATCTCCTGCATTGTTACGGACAATGTCGCCATCCAGGATGTTAGACTGAACATTTCCTATCCTGGTGGAGGATACGAGAACTTTAGCATCCTCGGGAATAAAACGGGAGATGTTTATTACTGCATCAAGTCATATACCACCACCGGAGAATACTCATTTTATGTGTATGCCATCGATACTTCAGGCAACGCCAATGTGAGCGAGAAGAAGCAATTTTCCATCAATGATTTGTCTCCTCCTTCCATAAGAAATATTACTGTTAATCCAGCAACGCAGGACATAGGAAAGCATGTTAACATTTCTGTTGTCGTTACAGATAATGTGGAAGTGCAGGATGTTAAACTTCATATTTCTTATCCGGGTGGAAGCGAAAAGAACTTCAGCATTTTCCAGAATAAAACAGGAAACACATATTACTGCAATAAAACATATTCCAAGGAAGGAGAATATACCTTCTATATATACGTCATAGATTCCTCCGATAACTCCAATGTGAGTGAGGAAAAAAGTTTCAATGTGGAAGACCTCACACCTCCTAAGGTTAAGATAACATATCCAAAGGGAGGAGAGGTTGTTGGAGGAAGTGTTTTAATAAAATGGAATGCCTCTGATGAAAGCGGGGTAGTTAAGATAACTCTCAAATACAGCCCCAACGATGGTCAGACATGGACTCTTATTGTTGAAAACACTGCCAACGATGGGGAATATTTATGGAATGCCAGTGCACTGAGCGACGGAAGCCAATACATCCTCCAGATTATAGCAACTGATGCCTCCAACAATACCGCAAGGTATTTCACCGATGATTTTTCTGTGGATAATACTGCTCCATCTGCTGAAATAACAAAACCTGAAGCGGGAAAAATCTATATGTTTGATAGAGAAATACTTCCAATAATAGGAAATAAAGCCATAGTGATAGGAAAGGTAACGGTGGAAGTGCAGGCAACCGATTCCATGGCTGGCGTGGATAAAGTTGAATTTTACGTTGATGGAAATTACAAGGCAGGAGATACCACCCAGCCCTATGAATGGGTATTGGATGAAAAGACCATTGGCAAGCATACTCTAAAGGTGGTTGTATCGGATAAGGCAGGAAATAAAATAAGTGAGGAGAGAGAGGTATTTATAATCAATCCTCTCTGAAGAAATCCTCGAACTCCCCTTCCTCTATTTTTTTAATTATCTCCTTTGCGTTAATTCCTTCTATGGTAACTCCCATGGAAACACATGTTCCAGCCACTTCCTTCGCCTTTTCTTTAAGCCCTTTTCCAAGCAAATCATTTTTTTTCATCTTGGCTATTTCCACCAAATCCTGCATGGTTATATTTCCCACTGGAGTGGAATCACCTGCTCCCTTCTCCAGTTTTGCCCTTTCCAGTATGAGGGCTGATGCAGGAGGTGTACCCACTTTGAGTTCATAATTCTTTGTGGCAGGGTCAACTATTATCTTCACGGGCACCTTCATTCCTTTGAAGTCTTTTGTCATCTCATTTATTTTGTTCACCACTTCCACAACGTTCAAGCCCAGGGGACCGAGAGCAGGTCCTATGGGTGGTCCAGCAGTTGCCTTTCCTCCTTCCACCAGAACTTCCACTTCATCCATTTTATCAATCCTCCTTTTTCAATATTCTTACCTGTTCTCCTCTTACAGTTATGGGTATTGGAACCATCGCATCCAGCAGTTCAACGGTGATTTCCTCCTTTGCATCATCTATCCTCGTCACCTTCGCCTTCTCCCCTTTAAAGGGACCGCTCACCAGTTCAACAATCATTCCTTCCTCAATATTAGCCACAGCAGATGGAGGGAAAAGGAAATGTTCTATCTCCTCCACTTTAACTTCCTTATCCAGCACATCCCTTGCATATTTCATGTGGCGTATTATCCTCTTTATTGTCTCTATGTCCTCTCCTTCAACAAATATGTAGCCACGCAGTTCCTTGGGAGCAAGTATGGAGTATATTTTGCCGGTTCTTTTACTTGCTTTCTCAAATAAATTTGCCACATTCTCTTCCTGTCCCACCTGTGTTTTGACAACAAATATCTTTCCCATGTTAAATCCCTATCTTATCAGCAACCCATGGAGCAACAATGGTTGCAAGAATGAATATGGTGAATCCTATAATCCCTATGATGAGGATGCCTATTGCTGTCATCTCAGCAGTCTTTGTGTATTCATCAGGGTCAGGATTTCGAGCCATCTTGAAGACTCTGCCATATTTCCCCTTACCAAGTCTTTCAAATCTCTTTTCTATTTTACGCTGAATCTCCCATGCTTTATCTATAAAACTCCCGCTCATTTTATCATATCTATTCCATATTCCTTCTCTTCTATCGTGCTGCCTGGTCCAAGAATCTGTTTGGATTTTACACCAACGAGGACAATCATCACCTTTATGCTTCCCTTTAAATTGGGATCGACGCCTGCCCCCCATATTATGGTGGCATCGGGGTTGATTCGGGAATAAAGTTCTTCCACCACTCCTTCTGCCTCCTTTATCGTCATATCCTCGCCGCCTATCACATTCACCAGTGCTCCTGTTGCCTCGCTTATGTCAACGTCCAGCAATGGGGAGGATAATGCTTCCGTGACTGCATCAACAGCCCTGCTCTCACTATCTGACTCACCAAGTCCAATCATTGCCACGCCTCCCTGCTTCATCACCGTCTTCAAATCAGCAAAATCAAGGTTGATGAGACCTGGCTTGGTAATCATCTCCGTTATTCCCTTTATACTCCTCATTAAAATTTCATCTGCCACCTTGAATGCCTTATTGAGAGGCAATCTTGGGGCAATCTCCAGGAGTTTATCATTCGGTATGACTATGACGGTATCGCAAATATCCTTCAATCTTGCCAGTCCCATCTCAGCATTCTCCTTCCTTATCCTTCCCTCGACGCTGAATGGGAGCGTAACCACTGCCAGAGTAAGAGAACCCACATCCTTGGCAATTCTCGCCACCACCGGAGCGGAGCCCGTGCCAGTCCCTCCTCCAAGCCCGCAGGTTATGAAAACAATGTCTGCCCCTTCAAGCAGTTTCTTTATTTCCCCCTCGCTCTCCATGGCAGCCTCCCTTCCCTTTTCTGGTAATGAACCTGCACCCAGTCCTTTTGTCACGTGCCTTCCTATGAGAACTTTATGAGGAACCTTTGCCTGAAGGAGATGCTGTGCATCTGTGTTGAGAGCAATTAACTCAGCTCCATATATCTTTGCTTCATAGCATCTTTCTATGGTGTTTGTTCCTGCTCCCCCGCATCCAACCACTTTTATGTTGGTGGTTAAACCGGCAAGTACTTCTTCCAGTTCTCTGTTTCTCTCCTCCAACTGGCGAATTTCATCATCAGATAATGCAACGACATTATTATTCTCTGCCCTTGAGATAGCTTCTTCAACAATTTTTCTCATGTAAACCACCCTCAAACTTTTAAAGTAAAACAAAAAGGTTTATTAAAAAGTTTTGATGA
>CAZTWM010000054.1:0-7853 GCA_964617935.1 uncultured Thermoplasmatales archaeon
CGTCACGGAGGTGCTTTCCAAGGATGCAACATTGAACATCCAGAAAAAGGTGACAGATGTGCCTGGGAGTAGCAGTAAGCTCAAGGAATTGGAGGGACAGGTTGTATATCCAATGTTTATTGGACACAAATGGGGTGCCATCAAATACAACCTTTTCGATACCAAGGGCAAAGACATACCCATATCTCTCATAGATACCAAATACAGAGAGGTGGCAACCGACTGGTGGCCCTACAATGAGGATAGAGAAGATTTATTCCATCCTGTTACACTCCCCGGATTGTGGGCTGCTGCTGTTTCAGGCAAAGGTGACTGGAAGATGCATATCGAACTTTACTCATGCGATAGATATAAGATTCCTGTAACCAATTCGGATTCCACATTAACTGTAACCGTTGAGACCCAGGAGCCAACCTATCTCTGGGTTTACCTCGTTGACCCCTATGGCAATATAATGGCACCCAACATACCCTCATGGAATGGAGCAGAGATTCCACCCATCCATGTTTGGTATGGAAACAAATCGCAGGGTAATGAGAGAACATGGGGTGAACTGGTGGTGAACGAGCACACATCCTTCACGGCGCAGGTGAATCATCCGATGGAAGGAAAGTGGACAGCCATTGTTGTTCCAAGGAAGGATATGGAAGGAAGTGTTTCCTATCATGTAAAGGCTGAGATAAGAGAATACAGCACCGACAGAATGAATTACGGCCTATCCGCAGCCAATGGAGCCGTTATAGCATCATTGAAGCATATTCCATTGTTGTATGCAAGTGAGGATGGAGTGCCAGATGCAACCTTAAATGCCCTCAACTCCTTGGGCGTTAATAAGGTTATATTTGTTGACCTTGCAAACAACGATGCCGTGAATAGCGAGCTTTCATCCAACTACAATGTGGAGAGAATAACGACCATGAGCGATGTTGTATCCAAAATAGATGAATTGAGCAGTGAAAATTATATCACAGTAACATCCTTTGCCACAGGAGATGGCTATTTTGCCCCTGCTGCCTATCTGGCTGCCTATCACGGTGCTCCTGTTGTGAGAATAGGAGCCATGACGGATGCAGCTCACTGGGCAGATGCTGCAGCCACCTACGATGAATACAAGGGTGACTATTATCATGGTTGTCGTTCAACAGGACATCTGGCAAAGGCTCGCAAACCCATAATGGATTACATAAAAAATGGAGAACTCCCACCCATAGGATGGGATGAGAATCTGAGATGGTTCAGCAATATGGTGAAGCCCTTCCAGGAATATATAAATACTGTTGGATTAAACAGGGAAGGAAAGGAATATGTTGGTATAGTGGCTCCACGTGTTGACATAAGAATGCCATTCATGAGAGCCATAACTGGAAATGAGTCGGCAGCGGGACAGATAATAGGGATAACCCCTGCGGAGGATGCTGCTTACATAGCAAGGAGTGCACTCTATTCTGCCATAATATTCGGTAATCCATACAGAAATCATACCACAACAACACTTATGAACTTCGCGGATGGAAATCCTGTGACAACCAATGATGGAGTGCTCCACAATGCATACAATGCAAGATATGTGAAAGAATTCTTCTCCAAATATGGAAGGGAATACCGCGGCCACTGCATATGGGATAATCTGCTCTTTGAGTTCAATAGAGGGGCATCTGCCTATTACTACGTAGGACATGGAACAGGAGGCTCTGGTGTGTCGGAGCATCCAGCATGGGCAGGAATAAAGCAGGATGGATGGCATGGCTATGAATACTGGAAAGATGCCACGCCCCGTACTCCAGGTGGAGCATGGTATGATGTTGACCCACCCAATCAGTATGACATCATACACTTCAAGTGGTGCGACCAGTTATGGCAGAATCTCCACAGCCTATGGGTGCATTTCAGCTCATGTACCACAGCATGGCACTTCGGGCCAGATATATATCTCCAGCATGGTGCCCTTGCATATTACGGAAATTGCGGAACTGGTATACTTGGATACAACGATTTGTGGGACCAGTTTGTTGAAAGGAGAGTAATGGACGATGGGTTACCGCTGGGAGAGTCCATCTCCATCGACCTATGGAGATTTGACAGAGATTTCACAACCCTTGACCCAACGAGTATATATGGAACTCTCTCCCTGAACATGGAATCTCTTACCGTACTCTATGGCGACCCCCTGCTTGTCATATACAGCCCAATGCACTGGACAATGCCCGAGCCAGTTGATTCCAGCCTGTAAAACAACATTCCTCCCCCCCTTTTATTTTTAAATTTTTTGCATTAGTTTTTTAAAATCCTTTAATTGAGATATGCCTCATGTTTCGCTGACAAGGTTTATTTACCCTTATTGTATTATATTCCAAACTTTTGGGGGAGCATGATGAAAGACATATTCCATGGCTTGATAGAGGCGGATACCATCTTCAAAAATAAGGAAGTACTTCGACCATCATATGTGCCGGAGGTACTCCCCCACAGGGAAAAGCAGATAAAGGAACTTGCATCGATTCTTGCCCCTGCCCTGAGGGGGGAGACGCCATCCAACGTTTTCATTTATGGTAAGACAGGCACGGGAAAAACGGCGGTGGCGAAGTTTATAGGTAAACAACTTATAAAGAAGGGAAAGGAACTGGGAGTGAATACAAATTTTGTTTATATAAACTGTGAGATTGTTGACACCCAGTACAGGGTTCTTCAAAATGTGGCAAATCATTTTATAAATATATGGGAGGAACGAGTTCCTTTTACAGGATGGCCCACCGATGAAGTGTACAGAAGACTGGTGGAATCCATAGAGGCAACAAAGGGTGTGGCTGTGATTGTGCTGGATGAGGTGGATAAACTGAAAGGAGATGAAGTGCTCTATAATCTTTCCCGTTTGAACTATGATTTGGACAGGTCCAGAACTTCCATAATAGGAATATCCAATGACCTCAAATTCACCGAATTTTTAGACCCCAGGGTAAGGTCTTCCTTAGGACAGGAAAACATGGTTTTTCCTCCCTATTCAGCAGATGAACTATGCAATATACTGGGGGAAAGAGCAAAAAAGGCATTTAAGGAAGGGGTTGTGGATGATAATGTTATTCCATTGTGCGCCGCCCTGGCTGCCCAGGAGCATGGCGACGCGAGGAGGGCGCTGGATTTGCTGCGTGTTTCCGCGGAGATTGCTGAAAGAAGTGGCGACAAGAGAGTCATGGAAAAACATGTGAGGATGGCGGAGAACAAGATAGAACTGGACAGGGTGAAGGAAATAGTGAAAACCCTTCCCATTCAATCAAAAATTGTTCTCATGGCTGCCATAATTGGTGAGGAGAACTATGATGCACTGACAACGGGGGAATTGTTCAATATTTATAGAGATTTATGCAAAATGGGTGGTATCAATACTCTTACCCAGAGAAGGGTGGCGGACCTCATCTCGGAACTGGACATGCTCGGTATAATAAATGCAAGGGTGGTTTCAAAAGGAAGATATGGAAGAACCAGGGAAATTGAGATATCTGCTCCAGTAAAAATAAAGGAACTTCTGCAGAAAGATGAAGCCATTCCCGACGTGCGTGGGTATAAACCACCCATTCAATCAAAGCTTGTTTGATTTTCTCTTTTTATAATCTTTATAGTAAGTGTATGCATCCCATCCTGTGGGAATGCCAATCAGAATGGCAAGAGAGATGCCAAGGCAAATCCATTCATCTGTTGGCGCCACAGCCTTCCCGATTCTTTTTGCATCACTTCCAGTGTATCCCTCGCCATTCCCGAAAATCATTAATTTTATGAGCCCAAACCAGGGAAGCTCTCCTCTTGCCTTCCCGACAATCCACTCCACCTTCACCGGCTGGGCACATATTCCTCCGTTGGGTATCTGGTCAGGATATTCGTTATGATCACCCTTTGTGATAAATCCGCTGTTGGCAGGCTTGTAATTGCTTAAATGAAGTTCTGGTATGTTAATGGATTTTTCATTGTATATCCCATATTCTTTAACTGTATAGGTATCACCATCCTTTTCCACCCAGCATATGGCACGATGGATTATGGGCACCCTTTCCCTGTTCCCCATGGGATAATATATTACGACATCTCCATAATCACCATATGTTCGATGTTTTGTCATGGGATTTTCTCTTGAACCCCTTGTAATGACATCATCCTTGCTGTTAATCTTTTTTACCAGAACAAGGTCTCCAGGGTCTATTGTCCCTATTCTTCCAAAAGGGGCATTTTCGTGCATCATTGAGCCAGAAGTGACGACAACCATGGGGGAATGGGGGAATTGCCCTGTATATCCCCACAGGGCTGCCAGTATAAGCCCCACTATTGCCACAGAGATAATTATATCGCGGATGAATAGCAATGCTTTTTCATTGAACTTCATCACACCCTTATTTGCCTTACCTTTATATTACTTTCCTTCAGAATGTTTTTGGAGAGTTCGTCAGGATAATCCTCCATAAAAACTACTTCCTTTAACTCTGCATTCACTATCATTTTTGCACACACACTGCATGGAAAATTTGTTGTATATATTGTCCCACCTTTTATGGAAACTCCAAAAACTGCCGCCTGTATTATGGCATTCTGCTCCGCATGCAAACCGCGACAGAGTTCATGTCTTTCCCCCCGGGGTATATTCAACTCCTCCCTTATACATCCTGTTTCCTCACAGTGCTTTGCCCCCTTTGGTGGCCCATTATAACCCGTTGAAAGAATATGGTTGTCCTTTACAATGACAGCCCCCACATGCCTTCTTGTGCATGTTGAACGGGTTGCCACCAGTCGGGCTATCTGCATAAAATATTCATCAAAGGAAGGTCTTCTCTCCATTGGAGAAGTAATGCCATTTCATTTTTAATATTGGCGAAAAATTTATAAACTCAGATGCTATAAATATTAGCAAAAGGTTATCAAAATGATAGCAAATAAAAGATGTCCGGAATGTGGTGGCGAAATGGTTGAGCATAGATTTAATGGTAGAATATATTATATATGCAAAAATTGCAGAAAGGAGTATGTAATGCCCGAGGCATTTTTATTCTAAGGATATTCCATAAATTTTTTCAGGATTATCCTTATTTATCACCATTATTTCCTCCTCCCCAATTTTTTCCTCTTCCATCAATTTTTTAATTTTTCTGGGTATGGTTTTTAAAGCGAGAACTGCTCCGGGTCTTCTCACATCATCAAGATAATCTGTTTCGAGCATAAATCTCAGCCCTTTTTTAATTGCAACCTTTATATTCTCTTCCTTTGCTATTACTGAAGGAAAAATGCCAAAATTTTCTTCTTCCTTTATAAGAGGCGGGGAATAATGCTTTATCACCTTCTCCTTCTTCAATCCAACATCATCAGCCATATCAGCCAGTTCCTTCATGTTATCCTTAGTTGCTCTTTCCATATGGAGTATCACTGGCACATCTGCCTCTCTGGCAAGAATCATTCCATATCTCATTATTTCATTACTCTCCCTCCATGTCTCATCATCCACTTTAAAATG
Organism: uncultured Thermoplasmatales archaeon; assembly: GCA_964617935.1. GTDB lineage: Archaea > Thermoplasmatota > E2 > UBA202 > JdFR-43 > JAGGZK01. The sequence goes on from CAZTWM010000054.1 coordinate 5,489, forward strand.
CGGTCTCCCTATTTCCCCGATTGCTATTGCTTTTCCCTCCATACAAAAACGTTTTGCCTCCTCCATGCCCTTTTTCATCAATTCCATGGCTTTTTCCTTTCCTATCCTCTCCTTCATTTTTATGTAATCCACGGGATAAGGACCTACAGTAAGAAATATTTTAACTCCTGTTTTTTCCTCCGCCGCCCTGGCGAGTTTAAGTCCTTTTTCATACAATTCTTCATAACTCCTGTTCGTCAATATTTTTCTCACGTCTGTATAGGGGCAAAAATTGAGATGGGTGCCTCCATATTTCTTGAATTCTTCAACTGCCTTTATGTAAAATCCCTTCTCGTTTAAATGCATGTGATTATCGAATATTGTCAATGACATGACTGGATAACCCTGGCTAATATTTAAAATATCGCGATGATGTTTGAGTAAATCTTTTCAAATGCACTTTTATTTCTGAATGTGAAAATAGACAATACATTAAAAATTGAGGTAATGCAGGGAGTTTATGAGCCTGCAGAGGACACCTATCTTTTAATAAAATCTATTGAAGTGGAAAAAGGGCAGAAGGTGCTGGAGATGGGCTGTGGATGCGGGGTGATATCTCTCCATCTCGCCAAGCATGGATGCATTGTGGTTGCCGCAGACATAAACGAAAAATCGGTTGAAAACACGAAGAGAAATGCCCTGGCAAATGGATTAAAAATAAAATGTATAAAAAGCGACCTCTTTTCAAAAATAAATGATAAATTTCGTGTCATCATATTTAATCCTCCCTACTTACCTACAAGCGGGGAAGACATCTCCTGGGATGGAGGAGCTGGAGGCACAGAAATAATAAAGAGATTTCTGGAGGAAGCAAGGCATTATCTCGATGAAAATGGATGCATCTATATGGTGATAAGCAGTTTAACGAATTTTGAGAACGTGAAAAAAAATTTTAAGGAAAAATATGAATTTGAGAGAATTTCCATGCAGAACCTATTTTTTGAAAAAATCTATGTTTACAGATTAAAACCTTTATGAAAGTATTTTCTTTACTTTTTTCCTGAAACTCTCCATACTCCCCTCATTTGTTATAATAATGTCAGCCATTGCAATCACATTTCCTATCCCCCATGACATCTCCCTCCTCTCCCTCCTCTTCAGGTCATCCATTTTAATGCTGTCATCCTCCCTCCCTCTTTCCATAAGGCGGCGGTATCTTATGTGTGGAGATGCATGAATGGCAACCAGAATGAAATTTTTTATGTATTTTTTGAAGGTTTCCACCTCCTCAATATTTCTTATTCCATCTATCACCACCACCTCTTCATCAGAGCATTTTTCCCGAATTTTTTTCAGGCATTTTTTTGCCCATATATCCATGCCATGCTTTCTCCTCATTTCCTCCGCCATTTTCCCAAGATTTTCATCATTTATTTCCATCCCTCTTTTTTTCACCTCCTCCCTCACTTCATCCCCCATGCTTATAACCTTTATTCCCTGTTCATGAGCCACCTTAACTGCTTCAGTTTTTCCTGCCCCAGGCAGCCCAGTAAACGCCACTGCCTTCATATTATCAATCCATTTTTACCATTGATACAACTTCTCTGGGTATCAGTATATCACTTTCTATTTCATCCACTTCAATTACATTTATTTTCACATCTTCTCCCAGTTTTCTTTCGAAATCCTTTTTTATTTCCTTTATGACCATCTCCTTTTCCTCATTTTTTCCATCCATCACCACATAGATATTTATTTTATCCCTTTCTTCCTGAACAATCTGGAATTGCTGAATGACTGAGGTGTGCAGACGTTCCATAACTTTCGCAGGTATTCCTGTAACAGCAAAAGGAGGTATTATCTTTCCGGATGGCATAACAAGGGCATCCACCATTCTCCCTCCTATTTTTTCTATTAAAGGAGAATTTATCCCGCACCCGCATTTCTTTTCCAAGGGAATAACAAAGTCATTGAGCCCATCATATCTTATTATGGGGGTTGCATCCCCATATAATTTCGTTACTATTATCCTCCCAGGTTCACCATGTTTAACATTATTTCCGTTCTCATCAAGAAATTCAAGGTGAACCATGTCATAATGTATATGGTAATTTCCTCTTTTACATTCAAAGGCGATTGGTCCTCCTTCTGTTGAACCATAAACATCAAAAACCTTTGTGTTGAATGCCTCCTCTATATATTTTCTTGTGTAATCATCAAGAACTGCTCCCGATGATGCTATGTATTCAGGCTCAATGTTTTTTCCATAACCCTTTCTTTTCAAAACAGCCAGTGCTCTTAGAACGCCTGGATAACCTCCTATGAATTTTGGTTTGAAAGCATCTATTTTTTCAATCATTTTTTCCACATTTTCACCCACATGCAA
>CAZTWM010000055.1:0-7793 GCA_964617935.1 uncultured Thermoplasmatales archaeon
TATACATCTTTGATTTCAAATCCATCAATTTGAAAGAATAAACAAAATCTTTTCCAGATGACTTCTTGGCTTTCTCTTTTCTTTTCTGTGTTTCTGATGCATAATGCTTCTTTATCGTCACAGAGTAACCTGTTCCATCGCCTGATGTATCCACTTCTCTTACCCCCTTTTTATTCAAAATAAGGATATGCAAATTGTAAATTGCCATCTCGACCTCTGTATCAGAATACAAACGTTCAATCGTTTTATAACTAACATCTATATCAGAGAGAAGAGAGAATAGTGCAAGCATAGATGCCATCATTCTGTTGCTTTTCCCGAACATTTCCTTTAACAGCAGGAGTATAACTCTTTGTTTGAGAGATAGTTTTTTTCTTGCCCCTCTTCTTTTGTGGATTTCAAAGCTTGTGGCTTTATCAACCAATGGTTCAAGGTTTTTTACTGCCATCTTTATTCGATTCATCAGATTCTGCTCATATGTTCTCCATTCTCTCTTCTTATCTTCCTTTCCTTCTCTGTAACTTTCCAGTAAAAATTCTTCTATGTCTTTCAGTCTATTCCTTATATCCACAGTTTTTATCATTACTTAGGTATCAACAATAAGATATATATAGATATCTGTATATACAGTATATATGGCGAGAATGATCGAACTCAAAAAAGGAAAGCTTGTTCTGAGAGAAGACGAGATTGAAGGTTTTCTGGAAAGGACAGTAACTCCTTTTGGAACATCAGCTAAAGCAGATGTTCCTAAGAAGTATATTGGAAGAAGGGTTTACGTTATAATAACCAAAAACAAGAATAGCAACCGGTAGTTTCTATTTTTGTCCCACAGCCCTAAACAATTGTGAATTTTGGTTGCAGCCTTCTACATTATGCTAAATTTTATAAACAGAAAAACTTTATTGTGTAAGGTGAATCCATGGACAGACAGGATAGATTGGTTATAATGGCAGGGGTTGTTATCCTTATAATATCAGTTTTGGGGATAGTGTATCATGAGAAAAACTATGCAACGTCCGAGGAAATAAAGGAAACATCCTACATGGTTTCCTGGAAAGAATACAGCAATGAGATAACAGATTCTGGATATGTCGGCAAGGATGGGTGGCAGAATTCATATGAAATAGATCTGCAGGATAATGCATTTATTTATGAGGTTGAGACGAAAATTGAATGGAGTGACAATCTAAACTTTCATGGAATAATCCTTCCCTGGAACTGGAGCGATAAAATCGATATGAGTGCAAGCATACATGAAATGGGATTTTCACAATCTGCATCTGGATATGGGATGATAGAATTGTCGGCTGAAAAGGAAAAACCACAGGATTTTATCACCAAGGTGAGCAGCAAGGAAGAGGCGGTAAATATGGTGAAGGATATGGTACTGAGCCATATAAATTGCAGTATAACTCTGGCAATCACTCCCAAACCCATGTTCTTCGATAGAGGCAATGATTTCACACTCCATATAACATATCACTATCTGGTCCCACAGATAAAAGAAAAATAATTTCACTCCACCCTGTATCTAAGTAAGGCGGCAATCCCCCCAAGGGCGGCGAGTCGATGCCCCGCCTCATGCCACTCGCTTATTATTTCTATTTTTGCCCCAGTTTCCTCCGCAATTTTTATCATTTCCTCTGAATCCATGAGTGCCTCATTTATAATGAGGAGTGTATGAGCTGCCCCCCTCTCCAGTGCCTTCCTTACCTCCTCCTTCCCATAGGCTACCATTCCATTCTTGGATATTTCTTCCATCACTTTCTCCACCAGCATTGTTTCCCTTGCAACTCTATTCTCCTTCATTACCCTTTCAACTATCCCTCTCCTTATCGCCTCATAAACACCTGCCATTCCTGAATGGCTTACTGCATCCACAAAATAATTTTTCAGAGAGGATTTTGCAAAATCAACAAACTTGTCTTTCTCAAACCCGGGACCAACTATGGCAATGGGCAGATTCATTGCCTTTATTTTGGACAGAATTTGTCCATAATAATTTGATTCATCATAATCATCTTTGAACATCTTTCCCCCCCTTCCAGAATAAATGGTTGCCACCTCCTCCACCCCATATTCATGGATTCTTGCAATGGTTGCCTTTTCATCATCCATGGCAACCACAGCCATCTTTGGATGTTTTTTTGTCGCTTCCTTCAATCTATCCAGATGCCATTTCTTCCATTCTTCCTTTTCTATTTTTATTTCCATTCCTGGTTGGATATTGAAGGTATGATATGCCCCTATTTCCTCCACTCCTTCCACTATTCTCCCCCTTATTCTCAATCTATCGGTGAATTTCTGGAATTCCTTTTCCTCCACCTGGATTTTTATGTAAACCTTCTCCTTTTCTTCCTTTTTACTCCTTACCTTATCATCCTTCTCCTTTTTTGTTCTGTATGTAATGGAGGATACAAAATCACCCTTATCCACCAGATTATAGAGATGCCAGCAATCTTCGTTATCCTGTATCAGAATTTTTATCACTCCATCCTTCATGTTTTTTTTCAGAATTTTCATGTTTTTTCCTCCTCTATTTCCACATTGCCAGGAGGCATCACATGCATTATTTCCTCCACCGAACAATTAAAAAGAGACGCAATCTTCTTTGCCATCTCATTTTTATCCTTTTCCCCAGGAATCATAATGATCCATTTCTCTGAATGTTTTTTGACGGCAGAGGGAGCGCCCCCCATTACAACCTCTTCCCCCTTTATCTTCACAATTCCAATACCGATTTTGAGGATACTCCTCATGTAGTTCCTTTTTCCCCTTATGACAAAAGCCCCCTGAGGCAGATATTCGCCCGCCTCACTCCTTTTTGAAACCTGCCATGGATAGACCCAGTATGAATCAGCCATTGAAAACTGCTTCCATGCCCTTGAATAGGAGGCAGCAAATTGACATGCCTCCTTAATGCTTTCCTCCCCTATCTCTCTTTTTTTCCCTTCCACATCCTCCGCCTTTACTATGCAGGAGGGGGCGCCGTGAACATCTGCATGGACATAGATGTCATCATCCTTCATGTATTTTTTAACAATTCTTTCATTGGTTTTTGCGTCCTTTCCCCCTATTATTAAATTTCCCTCAGATGAAATGAACCATCTGTATGTCTGGAACCAGAATTTTTTCCTTTTTCCTCTCTTTACCCTTTCCTTTTTCTCTTCTCCCGCCTTTTCCATTTTTTTAATGCTTTCTTCCAGTGCCTTCTTAGCCCCCTCTATCTTATCCCTCAATTTTTTACTCATTTCATATTTCTCACCGGCATTTTCGTTCACACTCTTCCTTATATCAATATCCACTTCCATAATGCCTCCTTCAAAGGGCAAATCAATCCATACCACTGGATATTTTTCCTTCTTTGGTTTTCCCTCTCCTTTTATTATCTTTTCAACCAATTCATAATTGGCAAATATTGCATCTCCCTGTTTTCTGTATTTTTCCTCCTCCTCCATGAATTTTTTTATAGCCTCCTTCTGCTGAATTATCTGCCTCTTTATCCTCTCCCTTTCCTCATCCTCAACTTTTTCTTCCCTGCCTTTACCTTCAACAAAATTTTTGAAGAAATATTCCTCCACAGCCTCATTCATGGAATCAAAAAATTTCTTCTTTTCCTCATTGTATCTCATGGAGGGGAAGGGCAGAACATTTTCGTATTCCCCATCTTTTTCAACAATTACAGGGTTATATTTCCCTTCTCTTATTTTTTCCAGCAATTTCTTTGATGAATTATACAATTCTTCCATTTCTTCATGACTAATGTTTTCCACGGCAATATTTTTCTCCACTCCCGCCATCAAACATATCTCCTCAGCCCATACACCCGGAAAGCCCATGGAAACAAGCCCTCTTACCACATCCCTTCCTTTCTTCATTTCTCCAATAAATTCTTCCATGCCCATTCTCTCAGGATCATATTTGGAAGGAGGAAAAATGTATTTTTCACCTCTCTTCAATATACGATGTGCCCATCTCTGATGCTTCATTAAATTTATTATTCTGTATTCCTCGTCAGCCAATACAACATTTCCATTGGGTATCACTTCCAAAATAAGAAAATATTTCTCCCCCCGATAAATCTCAATTATAATTATGCGGTCGAAGTCATATTGCTCTATTCTCCTTATCCTCCCATTCCCTATATATTTTCTCAGAGCCATGGCAAAGGAGGGCGGATGCTCTTCTTTCCTTTCTCTATGCTCGCTCAAAAAAACCCATTTCCCGCTTTTTATAAAAATCTCCTTCTTGAATCCCTTTATTTTTATGAATATTTCATCTCCATCCTGATAAACTTTATCAATATAACTTCCCTCCAGTTCCTTCATTTCATGTGTTACTGCTGCAACATCAAATACATCCATTGCTTCCTTCACACTCTATATTTTCCAATCCTTATAAATTAGTTTCCACCCCGTACCTAATCTATAAGATGCTGAAGGATATAATCATGAACCTTCTCATTTATTGCTATTAGGGAGATATGGTCCTCCTCCCCGGCGGGCCATGCCTTTCCCACCAGGATATAGAGAGGTTTTCCTTTGAGATAAGGACTTTCTGCGGGCACAAGACCATCTGAATAATGGGGTATTCCATCTCCATTAAAGTCAACAGGTTTGCCACCCATCATTACTCCTATATCCCCTCCCACTCCATAATAATCCACCAAGTCGGTGCCATTGTAACCCATTGCCTCCAGAAATGGAGAGTGGTAAACCATATCAGGCACCTGTCCTATCCACCAGGGAAAATATGCATATTTTATTATGTCTTTCAGAAAACTTTCATTTATATTTGGCGGCACCCCATGGCAGGGTGTACCAGCAGCGATCAAATCGTCTATCTGGTAAGCGCCTATAGTAATATCGGGATCTCCATCCCCATACCATGGATAGCCCGTGCCATTCCAGTCCCTGTTCCAGTAATCCACATCTGCCATATAATGCTCTGCCATAAACCTCGCCACCAGCCCCCCCATACTGTGGGCAACTATATCTATGGTCTGATTTGGAGGATAACCATTTAAAATCAATGCTTCCTGAATTTTTTCGCATACCCTTGCAGCAATCCATGAGATATGGTGCTCTCCAAGCCAGGTGGGCTTATAGGTAAGCCATTGAATCCCTGGCTTTGTTGTATCAAAATCCAGAACTTTATAACCAGCAGAAACAAGTTTCTGGGTGAGATTATACCATGTATAATTTATAAGTGCATCTGATGTGCTTCCAATCCATCCATGGATGAGGACGACGGGGAAATCGCCAGGTTTTTCGGGTGTGATATTTATGTATATGGATGAATTGCAGGAATCATAATCAAAATCTCCTGAAAGATTTCTTTCAAGTTTGGCTATTATCATGGCAGTTATATTTTCTTCTGCATTGGAATAGAAGAAGGGTATTTTTGTCATGCCTGTTCCATCTGTTTTTGTGTTTTTGTATATGGTGGTATTTCCCACTCTGAACTCCCATTCTATGGTTCTGTTGGTAAAGGGAATCCATGTTTCTTTTTCCATATAAACCCTGGCGTGTAAAAAGACTGTTTCCCCCGCAATCATGCTCCTGTCATTGCATTTGAGATCCATTTTTGTTTTATGAATTAATGGGTAAATGATGGCATGGCAGATGGCGCGGTAACTTATTCCATCAATTTTAACCTCCGCCATTATATCAACATGATGCTCCATTTCATCCACATCTGAGGGGGCTAAATATACCGCCATCATTTCCCCCCTTTCATTGGTTGTTGCATTGTCCATCATCAAAATTTCTCCTGTTCCTCCAGTGCTATTCAATATCCAGTTTATTCTGGTGAGATAGGGCATTCCATTTACCATCACACTCACCGTTATGTTCTCACTGGTGTTTTCCTGAATGGAAAATGTTTCTGGAAATATATGTATCTCAACCTTCATTTCCTTTTTTCCCTTGGGAAAATTTATCACCATAACAAGGGCGAAGAGAATTATGAAAATCATCAATAAAATCACTCTTCTTTCCATTTTTCCAGAACTTCCTGAAATCTATATTTTTCTCCTTCTATTTTAACGGGATATTCTCCTGTAACGCATCCAAGGCACAGTTTTTCCTTCTCCACTCCTATTGCCTCCACCATTCCATCAATGGAAATATATGCTAAGGAATCTGCCCCTATCTTTTTCTCCACTTCCTTTATGCTTCTGCTGGAAGCCATTAACTGTTTTCTCGTGGTCATATCTATGCCAAAGTAACAGGGGGCAATTATTGGAGGGGAGCCAATCCTCACATGCACTTCCTTCGCCCCATGATGGCGTAATATCTGAACTATCTTTTTCATCGTTGTCCCTCTAACTATTGAATCATCAATGAGAACTATCCTTCTCCCTTTCACTATACTCTTAACAGGATTCACTTTCAGGCGAACAAGTTTCTCTCTCGTGCTCTGAATCGGAAGAATGAAAGTCCTTGCTATGTATCTGTTCTTCATGAGCCCCTCTGCTAAGGGAATTCCTGATTCCTTGGAATAGCCATAGGCATGAGCCCTTCCCGAGTCAGGAATGGGAACAACGTAATCTGCTTCCACGGGATGCTCCCTGGCAAGCATTCTACCAATATTTTCCCTTGCCTTATAAACCTCTATTCCCTCCATTATGGAGTCAGCCCTTGCAAAATAAACATATTCAAAGAAACAATGGGCACGATGCCTTTCATCCATCAACTTATAACTTTTGTATCCCTCAGGCGTTAGCTCCACCATTTCTCCTGGTTCCACATCCCTTATAAATTCTCCTCCAAGAGCATCTATGGCGACTGATTCGGAGGCGATTATATAACCATCATCCAGTTTTCCTATACAGAGGGGTTTTATTCCCAGGGGATCTCTCAACCCAAACACTCTTTCATTCACCATAAGGGTGAAGGAATAGGAACCCTGCAATTTTTTCATCATATTCTTTACAGCCTTTTCCAGTGTCTTTTCTTTGAGATAGTCAGCCAGTAAATATATCACCGCCTCCTCCTCATTTCCATAAAAAAAATTATGCCCTGTCTCCAGCAATTCTTTTTTTAGAATCCCCGAATTTGTTATTATACCATTATGGGCAATGGCTATATCTCCTGCAGAGGTATGAAGCAGAGTTGGCTGGGCATTCTCGGGCGTGGATATCTTAACGGAATAATAAACATGCCCTATCCCTCTTTGCCCTTCTATTTTTTCCATATCAAAATCTTTGAAGGCATCCCCCACCAGTCCCAATCCTCTATAACATTCAATCTTTCCGTTATCATATAAAGCCATGCCCGCCGCCTCCTGCCCGCGGTGCTGGAGGGCTGTGAGGGCAATAAATATGCTGTGGGCTACATTCCCATTGGATGCAATGGCAACAACTCCACATTTTTCATTCATTTTTTCCAACTATAACGGCGAAGGCGCCTTGACTTGCCATAACCGCAGGCGGCGCAGTATTTTTTCCTTGCATTATAGGCATGCCTGCCGCATCTTCTGCAGACGATATGGGTCTTTCCTCCTCCTTCCTTTGACGGTGTTCCCTTTCCCATTTTATCACGCCAGTATGTATATTATATTGTCTCCTCTTACAATAACCTTTTCCATCTCCCTCTTCTTTTCCCCTTCTATAAATTCCTCGGCATTTCTGAGGATGAGATTTAGGTGAGGATGGTCATATCCTTCCAGGATGCCTCTATATTCTCTATTTCCCCTTAACTCAACAACTATTCGCTTTTCGAGACTGGAGTGAATGACTTCCAGAGGTTTCATTGGTAGTGTATCGCCATCCCTTATTAAAATTTTTG
>CAZTWM010000056.1:0-7734 GCA_964617935.1 uncultured Thermoplasmatales archaeon
TACGCCGGCACAGAAATGATATGCGGAGGAAATAAAAAAAACCTTCGCTCCCTCAATTCTTTTACCCTGATAACATGAAGTAAACCATTGCCAAAAATCATATCAGATTTAAACCTAATTTTTCACCATATTTTATGGCTTGTGTATATTCCTCCCTGCTTATCCTTCTATTTATTTCCTCATGTTCAAATGCTTTGTATGTTGGATAATATTGATCCATTATGTTTACCATTGCATCGGGCAAATTTTCAGCAATCCATTCTAAAATGGGTAAAGTGCAGCATTTCACATGGTGGGGAAGCAAGAGATGTCTTACTATTATCTCTCCCTGTTTATAAGCAATCTCATGATTTCTTGTTATGATATCCCAGTAATTTTTTACTCCTGAAAGTTTTTCAGCACATCCATCATTTCCATATTTAAAGTCAGTGAGATAAATATCGATGATGTATTTCAAAAGGTTCATTGTTTCAATACTGCAGTACATGTTTGAATTCCATATCTGAGGTATATTTGAACTGCATTTCTGCAAAACTTCTATTATATAGGGGAGATTTGGGGTTGGCTCTCCGCCCACCCAGTTAATATTCCTTGCAATTCCATATACTCCATTAATGATATATGCCATTTTCTCCGGTTCTATATAAATGCCCGCCATTCTTTGAGAAATATCCCAGTTCTGACAGTAGACGCATTTAAAATTACAACCTGAAAAGAAGATAGTATAGGATGGCACAAGCACTTCTTCCTCCCCATAATGCATGAAATGGGTTGCTATACTTGCCTTTCCCACATTGCATATTCCTTTCCTTTCGTCCCTATTAATGCCACATCTATGCTCGCAGAGATGGCATTCTTTGTATATCTCCTCTGCTCTTTTAACAAGTCCTTCCATTTTATCCATGTTTTTCAGGTATTTTGCCTCCTTTTTTCCTTCCAGTATTGCCATGTATTCTTCAAGCATTCATCTCAACCTTTACCACTTTTCCTCCTGGCTCTTCTTCCGCAAAAATCTCTCCCTGAAATTTATATATCCTCGTTTCTTTGCTTCTCCATGCATCCATCGGCAATCCTGCCTTCATGCATGTGTGCTGCAGAAATTCTTCCACATCCCAGTTATATTCCACCGGCACCTGAGGGAGGAGGAGACCCCGATAATAGCCCTGCTCTGCAATTAAGCCATCCCTGCCCACTTTTATATGCTTTATATAATCCTCTGGTTTGCTTTCAATTAATTCTGGAGGGGTGAGGATTGTGACCTCCACCACCACCGAATCCATTTCATCTTCCCTCAAATCGGGAAAGCGGGGGTCATGGCATGCGGATATGGCAGCCTCCTTTATGGCTTTCCTTAACGGCATTATTGGCTCTGGAATCCCTATGCATCCCCGCAGCATTTTATCAGGATAGGTATTGAGAGTTACGAACACACCAGCCTTTTCCTCAAAATTTTCTATATCTCCGCTTTCCATGCCTTTTACATGATCCTCTATAACCCTTCTTGCATATCTTACCAGTTTTTCTCCTTCTTCCAGTTTCATAATGTTAATGGTGGAGGTTTTTAAAAATCCTCTATCCCCATTTCATCCCTGCTTCTCCCTGCCTCCTGCAGCACCTTTCTGGAGACAAATATGTCGCATCCTTCCCTCACAGCAAGGGCTATGCAATCGCTCGGTCTCGCGTCTATCACCACCTCCTCCACTTCTCCGTTCTTATAATATTCTATATACAGTTTTGCCATGAAAACTCCTTCCACCAAATCATCTATCACCACCTTTTCTATGGAAGCGCCCAGTGAATTTATAACATCTGAAAAGAGGTCATGGGTGAGGGGGCGATGGAATCGTTTGCCATGCAGTCCATTCATTATGCTCTCCGCCTGGATGTAACTCACATATATTGGAAGGGCTAAATCTCCATTTATAAGTATTATTTCTGAATAGTTGTCTGAATGGAATACATATGGATAAACTTCCATCTTAACCATTTCTTCCCTCATTTTATCTCCGCAATCCTCTTTATTCTATCAACAATATTGGGATGGGAGGAGAATATTTCCATGAGTTTTTCTGCTGTGCTTGCCTTTGCTTTTGATGCAAACTCCTGCAGTTCATATTCATCTATATGTCCATCTAAGTTTAGATCCGCCTTGCTCAAGTCAAAGACATCTCGCCTTGCTGTGGAAGGATCGGTGGCAAAAAATGCCTTCATTCCCTCCACCTTCTTTATCTTTTCCCTTGGAATTTTGGTGGTGGCGGTGCTTATTCTATAAAGGGCAGATGCTAAAGCATGCGGTTTTTTTGTCAGCATGGCTGAGCCGTAGTCAGCATAATATTCTCTTATCCTGCTCACATACAAAACTATGAGATTTGATATTATATATACCAGGAAAGCAACCAATGCGATGAGGGAGGATTCATCTCTCCTCCTCGCCCACAGGAAATTCCAGAACACAAGATAACTCAGTAGAGGGATGACAGAAAGCATTGTAATAACAACCATGTCCCTGTGCTTTAAATGAGAAATCTCATGTCCCAGAACAGCCTCCAGTTCTTCATCGTTCAATATGGAAAGAAGTCCTTTTGTTACACACACCCTTCCATCTCTCCTGCTCCTCCCGAAGGCGAAGGCATTTGGCACATCCACGGCGGCTATTCCCACTCTCGGCATGGGAATGTTTGCTTCCATGGCAAGTTTTTCAACTATACCATACAACTTTGGCATGTCCTTTTTTTCGATATATTTAACCCTCATGGTTACTTCAACAATTTTTGGACTTATCAGATACTGGAGCAATATAATGATGAAGGCAAGAAAGGCAAGAAAAATGGGATAGGCGAATCCCGCGATATATGCAATTAGCACTAAAAGCCCATAAAGTATGGCAAACATGAATGCTATTGCCAGGGCAAGACGGGCATAAAGCCATGCTCTTCCCATATTTATAAAAATAGGGCGTGATATTAAAATTTTGTTAGCCATTCCTCGAATTATGATAGCATCAAATCTCAATGCGGAACATTACCCTAACACTCCATCCTATGAGGAATGATATGAAGGCAATCCCCATGCTTATAGCCAACATTTCCGCAAAAAGCCTTCTGAAATTCATGTCTTTGACCACGGCAACAAAAAAGGTGAAAATGGATATTATGAATATAGCCATGAGGAGGGTGGAAAAAAGCGATTCTGTAGTCAGAAAAAATAAAATAGGGTATGATAAGAAGAATGACCGTTATAAGATAAGCCATTCCTGTATAGAATGCTGCTCTTACAGAATTTTTTCTCTCCGATTTTTTGGAAAGATATTCGGAGGAAGCCATGGAGAGGGATGCAGCCATGCCAGTTATGAATCCAACAAATCCTGTTATTCTGGCATTTTCAAGGGCAAATGTTAAGCCAGCAAGTGCTCCGGTGAGTTCAACCATGGCATCATTTACTCCAAGAATCATGGAGCTAATGTATGAAATTTTTTCCTCCTCCAGCATCTCCACGAGCATATTTTCATGTTCAAACTCATCTTTCAAAATGGATTCTGCTTCCGGCACCACCCCAACCATTTCCTCATATGCCTTCTCCGCACTCCCTTCTCCCCTCTCCATGAGTTTGATGGCAAAGGTTATACCAAAGATTCTGTAAAGGAAGAGATATTTTAAAATAGAAAATTTTGATGGTTTTATATCCTTACCCGTATATTTCTTCCATTTTAAATAATGTTCTTTTTCATCAAGAGATATCCTTTTTAAAATCTCTCCATTTTTTCCTTTCACCCTATCTGCCAGTATCCGATATATTTCATGCTCTGTGATTTCATTTCTCTGAAAACCCATTATTTTTTTCCTTATATCCTCCCTCATTTGAATACCTCACCTGTTTCCTTATACCATAGAACAAGGTCCAGATGGCACATGGGTATTCCAATTCTACGAGCAAATTTCCTCATCTTTTCTTCCATCTCATAATATCTCTTTCTGGAAATGCTGGATGGAATTTCATCTATAACCTTCATCAACAGAAGATTCTTCAGTATATGGCGGTCAAGTATGGCTAAATCATCTCCTTTACCAACATTTCTTAAAAAATGGCTTGCCTCCTTATAACCCATGCCCTTTACATTCTTAACGAACCATTCTCTCGCTACAAAAGGATTTGAATTCTCTATTATTTTTTTTATCTTCATGCCTCCCTCCATAAATTTCTCTCTTGTCAGAATTATATATCCCGCCTTGTTGTATTTAAACCTTACTCCCTGCAATCTTTCCACTATCTCTTTTTTGCTTCCATTGAAAAGAACATTCTCTTTCAGCATTTCCTCCACCGCCCTCCAGCATATCCTTGCCTTTGACTGGGGGGTGAGAAGGCAGAAAACAAGTTCTGCAAATAAATCTTTTTCACTTCCTTCTTTCCCAATTCTTCTGAACTCTTCCATCCTTTTCTCTATTTTCCCTTTAATCATGGGATATATTCTTTTTATTTCTTCCACTCTCTCCTTCATAACTGCAAAAGTATATTATCTCACTATTTAATATATTTCAGATATGTGGATTGAAAGAATGAGGGAAAATGAAATACATCTCACCTTGGAAAGAATGGAGAAGTTCATGAAGGGCATAGAGGTTGGCTATAAAATAATACACGTTGGAGGCACCAATGGAAAAGGCTCAGTATGCCAGTTCATTTATTCCATGCTTAGGAGGAAATATTCCACAGGCGTTTACACATCTCCCCATCTCCACAGGGTAAATGAGAGGATAGTGGTGGATGGTGTGGAGATAAAAGATGAGGAGATTGAAAGATATGCTTTCCTTAAGGAATATGGTTTTACCTATTTTGAAGCCCTCACCGCCTTGGCAATACTATATTTTAATGATAAAAAGGTTGACTATGCCATTATGGAAGTGGGACTGGGAGGGAGGCTGGATGCCACCAATGTTTTGCAGCCCTACCTCACCATAATCACCAACATTTCCATGGAGCATGAGAAATATTTAGGGAAAAGCATTTCATCCATAGCCTTGGAGAAGGCGGGAATAATAAAAAATGCTCCTGTGATAACTGCTGCCAGAGGAAAAGCATTGGATGTAATAAGAAAGGTGGCGGAGGAAAGGGGGGTGGATGTATATGTTGTGGGAGAGGATATAAAATGGAAAAATAGGGGGAAAGGAAAATTTGTGGTGGAATCCAGTGCAACCTATGAAATAGAGACAAAGATGGTGGGCAGGTTTCAGGGAGAGAATGTTGCCATTGCTGTGAAGGCAGGAGAAATACTCGGGGTGGAGAGGAAGGATATAATTGAAGGAATAAAAAATGCTGAATGGCATGGGAGGATGGAGAAAATTGGAAAATTTATCTTGGATGGATGTCATAATCCCGCCGCCGTCTCCGCCTTTGCCTCCTCCATAAAGGAATTTGATTTTGATTGGCTGGTTATAATTTTTGGTGTGATGAGTGATAAGAATGTAAGGGAGATGATAAAAAACTTACCGGAGGCGAAGGAGTATATAGCAACAACCATAAACAATGAAAGGGCTATGGATGCGGGTGAGATAGCAAAAATAGGAGGGATGATGGGGAAGAAATTTAGCATATCAAAGAATGTTGGGGAAGCCATTGATATGGCGAGGGAGGCGGCGGGCGAAAATGATATGATATGCATAGTGGGGAGTTTATATTTAGTGGGGGAGGCAAGAAAGATTTTAATGCGACTCCATAAAATTGGGTGTAAATGAGGTAATGCAGTACTTCAGAAAGTAAATTTTTCAGTTATTTTATAAACGTTGTTTAAATCCCATTCCTCCGGGATGAGATGAATGAACAGGTAAAAGAAGAAATTTTTAGAGGAAACGTGTTCCAGAGAGTATTCTGTAAGATATTTCTTTTTCCTGCTCGCTATCTCTATCTACACTTTGGATTTTCCTCAATATCATTGAAAGAGGAAAATGGATTGATGGAGTAAAATTTCAATCAAAGTATTTTCCTTATAGGGAAAATATGCAAAGACTGCCATGAAATCATGTCCCAACTTTACCACTTTAAAAATAAAAAAGAAGGGGAAAAGGTTATTTCACTCCCATTACCAGGGGTCCGAGGACAAAGCCTTTTGCTGTTGCTGTCACACCACCAGCACTTACAGTTATTGTTGTTGGTCCTATGCCAAATACTAAGCCGGGTCCCACCTTCTGGCTTGCTCCTGGTTCGAGAGATGCTATGGTTCCCTCTGTATGCTTGCCCACGAATACCAAGCCTGAGAGATCGACACTCCATGGAAGATTCTTGGCTGCTTCTGTCCCGCTGTTGGAGATGGTTACTTTAACTCCAAAGCCACCGGATATACTGAGTGTTATTATCGGCGCTGGGAGGGGTGCAAAGTAGATATCCATGTTTCCATTTCTGGTGTCTGTCCACACAATTCCCTTACTGCATATATCCATGGAATTCTCTGCTTCCACTACTGTTCCATCCTCATCGTTTACCTGTTCTGGCTCGCCCCATGTGGCTCCTCCATCTTCGGATTTCACAAGATAGATATTTCCATTCTTCATGTATGCACAGTAGACAGAGTTACCGCTCATGTAAACTGCGGGATACATCTCATCCACCTGTCCTTCTCCAGCCACAGTGCTTGTCTGCCATGTATCACCATTGTCACTGCTGTATGAGCAAACAATATCCCAGTCACCGAACACATTGTCATTGCTCATGTATACAACCACCACATTGCTTCCAGATGCAGCCACACTGGGATGAGCAGCATCTGCCAAATCACTCTTGCCAAGGTATCCCTGCCAGGGCCATACTTCGATGTCAGCATATTTATCCATGCCGCCCGGTCCTCCTCCTGAGGTTAGAAGAAGGTTAAGATCTGTTACTGTCATCTTGTAAGCAATCTCGCTATGTCCTGTGGTGGCATTGTCATGCTGCATCACCATTATCATGCGGTTTGCTCCTGTTGCCATCTCAGGATCACTGGCAGGAGATGTCTTCAGAATGGACTCACCATCGTAATATCCGCCTCCTATCTCAGAAGGATGGTCCCATTCCTGTGTCCAGTATATTAGGGTTGGATCGGCGTTTATTCCATGACCTGTTTCATCACATATAACCATCTGCAGGAACAGGTATTCCACGGAAGTGCTCGTAACATACTGATAGTTCTCAGCATCATTCCATCCCCATCTTATACCATTGTATGTCTCTGTATCTGTTATATCTGAAATATACCATCCATGGGTGGCATAGTCCGTAGTAATTGGGTCGACATAGGAAAGAGCGATGTTCCCTGTGCCGGGCATGTATATTATATCAGGCGAAGCAGCCACTCCGCTGTCCGTGGTCACATATGCGGGTATATTCCATGTACTGCCATCATCGCTGGAATATGCCAGATAGACATAGTTTTCCAGGATACTTGCTGCATCTATATATGCCACCACTATCTTTCCGCTACCATCCACTGTTATAGTGGGGTTTTTTTCGTCATCTTCTGTTCCGGAAATAAGAATATTGCCCCCCGTACCTCCTGCTCTCACCTCATTCACGGGCACTATGCCATGATATGGCTGGTACATCGCATATCTCTCTCCATGTTCAGCATTCACTGCGTTTATGCTTCCGGCAATTGCAGCAATCACCAACACAACTCCTATTATCAATACCTTTTTCATGTTTATCGCCTCATTAACATAAATGAAAGAAATTTTAAATACTTTCCATCCTTATTTTGAATGTAATCCG
>CAZTWM010000057.1:0-7685 GCA_964617935.1 uncultured Thermoplasmatales archaeon
TCCTCCTCTTACTGCCCTGATTGCCCCCCTATGAATGAAGTTCTTTTTGATATTTATACAAGCCATGAATATCCATTTTATTATGTGACAATGGTTGGAGATAAAAATGAATTTGCATATGAAAGGATAAAGAATGATTATAACTTTTACTGGTATCCCACCATATTCATGGATGGCGGTTATAGAGTATTGCTCAATGATGATGAAAATTCCATAAAGAAAGCAATTGAAGAAAGTATGGAGAGGGAAAAGCCCAATGTGGATATGGAGGTAAGTGCGGAATGGACTCGATGCTCCTGCCAGACGAATGGACTCTATATAGAAACACATATCAGAAATCTTGAGAAAAGGGTGTACAGGGGTGTACTTCGTGTTTACATAGCCGAGATAAACTCAAGATGGGGTGACTACTCTGGCAACCAGTACCACTTCGCCTTCTTGGGGTTTGCTGACATAAACGCCATTTCCCTTGACCCGCAGGAAGAAGGATTTTTTGTATCAACATGGATTCCCAAAGACTATTATCCTGACATAGAAAAGGAAGATGTCGATAACCTTGCCGTTTTTGCAGTTCTTTTCAATTCCACAGCCCATACCCAGTATGCTAACCCTCCAGATAAAAATCCCTTCAATGCCTATTATGTGGATGCAATGGATGTTTATATGCCAGAAAATGTTCCACCTTCCGTCTCCATAACATCCCCGAGGGATGGATATATCTATATATTCGATAGAGAAATAATTCACATAAATAGAACAGTCATAATAGGAAGCAAAAATGTTGAAATGAAAATTTTTGATGAAACGGGCATAGATAAAGTGGAGATTTATGTGGACAACGAACTCAGGGCAACAATTCACCATGAGCCATATGAATGGAAGTGGCAGGGTTTTGGCAACCATGTTCTGGAGGCAAAGGCATATGATGCACAGGGATTAAACGCTACAGATAGTATAAAAGCATTTATCATTGCATAGAGATAATGTTCCTGCCAGGATAATTCTTTTATAGCCCCAAAATATATTTTCTATCATGAAACATAAAATAAATGGCATATTTGCAGTTTTTATGGTGGTTATCATGCTGACAGCCCTTTTTCCAGTTATAAATGAAGAGAGTGCCGCCACCATCTCACAACTTCCACCATTCTTTGATTTGCGAAATGTTGATGGGGTAGATTATGTTACTTCAATAAAACATCAGACAGGGGGAACATGCTGGTGCCATGGAGTGATGGCGGCGATGGAAGGAAATCTTTTAAGGACGGGAAAATGGTATGAAATGGGCATACCTGAAGAGCCAAATCTTGCAGAATATCATCTTGACTGGTGGAATGGATTCAACAAATTTTACAATGGCGATTTAAACCCGCCAACTGGAGATGGGTTGGATGTGCATTATGGAGGAGATTACAGAGTTGCAGCAGCCTATCTCACAAGGAAGGGTGCCGTCTATTCTCCAGATGCCAATGATGAAACAGAATATGATATCAACTGGTATTATGATGCACCCCCGCAATACGATAATTCCTACATTTATTTTTATCCCCGAAACATCGAATGGTATACCGCTGGCTCAGACCTGGAGAGAATTGACCTGATAAAGGAAAAGATAATGGAGAATGGAGTGATGGGAACATGCATGTGCTACAGCAGCTCATATATAGACACATCCACCTACACCCATTATCAGCCCCCTTCCAGCAATGCCCCTCCCAATCATGCCATTGCCATAGTTGGATGGGATGACAATAAGGAAACGCAGGCGCCCAAACCAGGGGCTTGGCTATGCAAAAACAGCTGGGGGAGCAACTGGGGTCTCGATGGCTATTTCTGGATTTCATATTATGATAAATGGTGCGGGCAGCATCCAGAGATGGGCGCCGTCTCCTTCCAGGATGTGGAGCCAATGAAATATGATTATGTCTACTATCATGACTACCATGGATGGAGAAAAACAATGGAAAATGCCAGTGAGGCATTCAATGCCTTTGTTGCCAATGAGGATTGCATAATTTCATCTGTTGCCTTCTACACAGCCACAGACCATGTTACCTATACTGTAAAAATCTATGATAGATTTGAGAATGGAAAGTTGATGGATGAATTGCGTTCTCAGTCAGGCTTGATTGAATATACAGGCTATCATACCATAGATTTGGATGAACCTGTTGCCTTCACCGCAGGAGACGATTTCTACATCTATCTCAAACTTTCTGATGGAGGACAGCCCTATGACTGCACTTCTGAAGTTCCTGTCTTACTTGGTTCAAACACCTATGGCACAATTGTAAAATCCACCGCAAATTTTGGAGAGAGTTATTTCCGTATTGGCTCCAAATGGATGGATTTGCATTATGTCAATCCCTCTGCCAACTTCTGTATAAGGGCATTGGGGAATTCATGGACTCCCACCACCCCCGATTTGGAATGTGAGGGCTCTCTTACATGGAACAATGTGAAACCAGGTTCAACCGTCACAGGAAGTTTTGTTGTAAAAAATGTGGGCGATTCTCTTTCCAGTCTGGATTGGGTGGTGGAGGAATGGCCCTCCTGGGGCAACTGGGAATTCGATCCCATAAGCATGGACAACACCAAAACAGGCAATGGCACTCTTGTCACAGTAACTGTAACTGCCCCACAGGAAAAGAACGCCACATTCACGGGAGAAATAAAGGTGGTTAACAGGGAAGATATCACCGATTATGATGTCATCAAAGTTTCTCTGACAACCCCTTCAAAACCATACAGCCCTTTCATTGAAAGAATACTCCGCATCATCCACGCCAGATTCCCTGCCCTTCTCCATTTCCTGAATCTGTGGTTTTGGAATGGTTGATTGAATTTATCTTCCAAAAACTATTGTAAGGTAGCCCAGTTGAAATCCTTTGACCGTCTTGCTGATGTTGTCTCCGTTGGAAGAGTATATTGTTACCGAGATGGAGATAAAACCATAGCCATGCGTGGCACGGGTAAAAACAACTCCAACCGCCTTTGATGGAGGAATTTCTCCGATGTAATCCTCGTATGTAAAACCAAATCTCTCTGAAATGTCTTTCAAGGCGAAATTGTAAGATACATTCCGTGCGGTGGAGTTGCCATCATTTACCACAACAAAACCACATGTGTTCAATCTGTAGGTTCTGAGCGATCCAAGGATGAATATGACAAGATGAGGTTCCTGCGGAGTGGATGAAGGAAAGTTTACAACATTTGATGTGAAAGATGGTGTGGCGAAGTTAATCAATAGCAAAGTAAAACATGCAACAAGGCATACTACACTCCTATTCATTTTTCTCCCCATAACATAATACTGAAGAAATTTATAAGTATTATTGAATCACTGCATCCATTTACCAATATATTTAAAACCTTCTCCCTCATAACCTTTTATGGCGATAAAGTTTGAGGACTTGCCCCCACAGGTACAGAATCAACTACGACAATTGCAGCAGTTGCAGCAACAGTTGGAGATGGTGGTTCAGCAACGACTCCAGATTGATATAAAGTTGAAAGAGACAGAGAATGCCCTTGAAGAAATAGGAAAAATAGATGAGAATACGCCCTTATACAAAAGCGTGGGCAATCTGATAATAAAGGCGAACAGAGGGGAGGTGATGAAAAATCTGCAGGAAGAAAAGGAAAGTCTGGAAATAAGAAAGAAGACAATGGAAAATCAGGAAAGCCGCCTGAAGGAAAAAATAGAGGAGATTCAGAAAAAAATCCAGGAATCCATAAAGCAGTGATTATTCAATAACTATGGCTGCATAGCCAACGCAGTAACTTCCTGGTTCAACGTCATAAGAAGTGGCGTATTTAAGCAATCTACCTTTTTTCGCCCTCCCTTTTAATGCCTCCAGCATGGCCGCCACCGCCCCATATCCACACATGGTTATGTTTTTTTCCTCCACCACATTCATGAGTCCCTCGGCATTCATCTTCAAAATTTCCTCTATAGCCATCATATCCTTTTTCCTCACATAATTATCTATCTCTTCAGGTGAGGGAAAGCCTGAGAAGTTCACATGGGAAAAATCGCTGCTGGCTATTATCACGGCATCCTCCACAGATGGAAGAATCTCTCCCACCTCCTTTACTGTCTCCAAATCCTGCCATCCAAAACAGATGGGTATAAATTCAAAATCCTCACTTATAAATTGAAGGAAAGGTATCTGGACTTCTATTGAATGTTCATATCTGTGTGCAATCTCATCCTCCTTTATTATACCCCTCCTCAATTTTTCTGCATCTTCCGCAATTCTTACTCTGCCCAAAGGCGTTTCCCATTCTCCCTGAGTCATTATGGCAACACTTGCCCCATAACCATGATGATTTGGTCCCAGGATTATAAATTTCTGGGGAAATCCCTCTCTCGCCATTTCATGATAGGCATAAGCAGCCACATATCCAGAGTAAATATATCCAGCGTGGGGCACAACTATCCCCTTTATTTTTCCCCTCCCCCTTTTAACCTCTCCAATCTCCCCCGGACCCTTCAAAAAGCATTCTTTCAATTCTTCCATTAGTTTCTCTTTACTTCCTTCGTAAAAATGCCCCGCCACCACAGGCTTTCGAATCATGATGATAAACAAAACATTCTTTAAAAACTTTTGAATTACCTCCATGAAAGGAAGGGTTGTCCACATAGAGGGAATGAAATTCTTTGGCGAGATTGGAAATCATTCAATTGCATTTGATGATGGAAAGAGTTGCATAACTCCTGTGGGATCCCTCTTCCTTGCAATGGCGGCATGCACCTCCATGGATGTGTGGAACATAATGGTGAAAAAGAAAAGTGGAATAAAAAATTTGGAGGTGAGGGTGGAGGGAGAAAGAGAAAAAGGATATCCAAAAGTTTTCAGAAAAATAAAACTGCTTTATATTTTCCATGGAGAAGTTGAGGAAGAGCCCTGTAAAAAGGCGGTGGAACTTTCCCTGAGCAAATACTGCTCCATTTCAAATATGATAAAGGAAGTGGCTGAAATAGAAACTGAGATAGAAATTATATAGTGTCATCCAGTTTTTCTATTGCCTTCTTCATTTCCTCCTGCCATTCATCAACACATTCATTCAGCATTTGTTTTAATTTTCCAGGACTTATGCCTGAATAAATATAGTAATAGCCACCTCCATTTTTTATAACCCTCTTCTCCCTCTTCACCATCCCGCAATCTATCAATTTTTTCAGACATCTCTGAACTGTGCTTCTGTCCTTACCCATTATTTCTCCTATTTCATCCACCTTCATTCCCTCCCTCAACAGCATTCTGTATATCTCTATTTCTCCGTCTCCTATGTTGAAAAGGCATCTGAAAACGTCCCTGCATTCCATGATTGTAATGCTTTTATAATATAAAACGGTTGTGCAGATACCATGCAAAAACGTTATATATGGCATTTATTTTTACCCCTCATGGATGAACTGGAGAAAATAAGGCAGAGAATGCTTGAAAAAATGCTGGCATCTTCCAATGTGGAAAAGAAAGAGATGCCCTCAAAACCCATAGATATAACGGACGCAAACTTTGATGAAATTATTTCGAAATATGATACAGTGGTGGTGGACTTCTGGGCGCCCTGGTGTGGTCCCTGTAAAATGATAGAACCCAGTATAAAAAAACTGGCAGGGGAAATGAAGGGAAAGGTGGTATTTGCTGAAATGAATGTTGATGAAAATCCAAAAACAGCCATGAGATACAGGGTGATGAGCATTCCCACCCTTATACTTTTCAGGAAAGGAAGAATGGAGGAGAGGAGTGTGGGAGCAATGCCCTATGAAATACTGAAGGAATGGATTTCGAGATATATATGAAAAAGATATTGGTTTTTACGGTAATATTCCTCCTTTCCTCCCCCCTTATGGCAGGATGTTTGAAAAAAGATGATGGAAATGAAGGAAATACAAATCCTTCTTCCATTTCATGGTTGAATTATCAGGAGGGGATGCAGAAGGCTAAGAACTGGGGAAGACCTATCATGATAGACTTCTATGCCGACTGGTGCGGACCCTGCAGAATGATGGATGAATATACCTATACAGACAACAATGTGATAGAAAAAATTAATGAAAATTTTGTGGCGGTAAAGGTGAATGTGGATCAAGAGCAAAACCTGGCATATTATTACAGCATATATTCCATACCCACCATAGTGTATTTGAGCAGTGATGGAAAGGAAGTTTACAGAACGGTGGGATATAGAAGCACATCCCAGATAATATTAGATATGAATACAGCATTAAGCAAGGTTTAAATCTTCACTTAAGCCAGTATTTTGGTATAGGATTGAATACATAGGCATCCATCTCGCCCATATCCCAATCTTTCTCTCCATATGCAACTATGCTTATATGATGTTTGAAGAATAAAATTTTTCCATATTGATATTCATAGGGCATTTCCTCATCCACTCCTCTCAATTCTCCGTCCATGTAAAATTCAACCCTGCTTACATTCTCGGAGGAATAAATTTCTACACCCACTGTAATCCGCCCTATCACTATTATTTTATAATCATTGAGAGAGAAAATTTTCCTCTCTCCAAAATATATTCCTCCTCTCTCTGGTTCAACAATCTTTGCAATCAATGATATGTGCTCATCAGCAATGGATGCTAAGGTGGCGGATGCAAGTTTACAAACCTTCGCCATATAGGTGAAGTTAACATGCTCTATGCTGTCACCCGAAGAGTGATAATAGGGATTGAACTCATATTCCAGAAAGAACACTCCTTTGTAACCATAATTTATAAAGGATTGATGGTCGCTGCCTGGAAAATCTCTGAATCTGATAACCTGAAGTCCTATGTTATTGTATTCCTCTGCCATCCTCTCCACCTCATTTGCTATCAGTGAAGATGCTCCATTTGATGAAATTCTTATTTTGCTACCTCCTTCATTGCTAACGGCATGCCCCACCCCATCCAGTTGCAAATCAGCAATTATCATTTCATTTTTTTCATACATCTCCCTTACAAATCTCTCACTTCCATAAAGTCCCTGCTCTTCCCCTGAAAAAAGCACAAATTTTATGGTGTGTTTAAAGGAATAGTTCCTCAATATTTTTGCTGCCATCAGGATGCATGAAACACCGGAGCCATCATCATCTGCTCCTGGAGATACCTTGACACTATCATAATGGGCTGATATTATTACAGTAAGGTTGTCCTCTCCTGGAAGAGTGGCGACAATATTCTTCCCGCTCAATCCTTTCTTTTCCCAGGGAAAATATTGAACATCCAGTCCATAACTTTTCAATTCATTGTATATGAAGTTCGCCACCCTGTTGCATTCTTCGCTGCCCGTGGGATGGGGACCCATGTCCTGTATCGTTTTGTCATAGTAATAAAGAGTGTTTTCATCCACACTCTCTATTATTTCCAAAATTTTTTTATCTCCAGAATCTGCTCCTGCTGGCATAATGGTTGTAAAGGTAGAGAGAAAAAGCATTGTTACTGCAAAAACTGCAATCTTTTTCATACTGGTTTAAATTTTTTTTATATTTATAGTTTGGGAGTATGTAAAGTAAACACAGATCGGTAACATTTCTTAAACCAATTTCCCATTCTTTATAGGAGGGAATGGGAAATGTCACATGTTACTCCAGAAATGAGGAGAATAATGGTTATGGCGAAGAAAGCAGGAAAGAAAACAAAAGAAATCGCTGAATTTCTTGGAGTAAGCAGAA
>CAZTWM010000058.1:0-7588 GCA_964617935.1 uncultured Thermoplasmatales archaeon
AGAAAGTCCATGGTCAGACCCCATGGTTGTTACCATGCCGAAAAAGGTGACAATATTGCAACAACTGGAAAGATATCCATTTATTTACATGCTGCTAAAATTCCTTTTCCCCCTCTTTCCATTCTAATTTGATTTCAACATTCCCAGCAACCAAATATTTATAAATATCCCCTCTTTTACCACCATGGCACGATTTCCCGAGGCAGAGGCAAGGATGCTCAACAAACTCATATGCATGAACTGCAATGCCCGCAATCCTCTTAAAGCAAAGAAGTGCAGGAGATGTGGCTCATCCCGTCTCAGACCAAAATCCAAGGAAAGGAAGGGCGGCATGTGATTAAGTTTTGTTATTGCTGCAATTCATATTGGCACATTTTTTCCATTTCTTCCCCTTATATATGCTGGTGACTATGGGCGCTCCGCATTTCTGGCAATAATCTCCTTCAAATATTATTTTTCCTTTTTGCGGAAGGGGATAACTGTTGGTGCATTTGGGAAAGTTTGTGCATCCTATGAATCTCTTCCCTCGAGATGATTTTATTATCACCATATCCCCGCCACATTCAGGACATTTTCCAAAATAGTTCTGCCTGTTGATGGCATTTCTTATTTCATTTCCTATATCCTTCTTTTTCTCTTCCAGAACCTCAAATGCCTTTTCCAGTATATGCCTTGATTCTTCTATAACCTCTTCGAAACTTTTTTCTCCCTCCGCTATCATGTCCATTTCCTTTTCCAGATGAGCCGTCATATCAGGCTTCGTGATTATTTCCGCCCCCTCCCGCAATGCGTCCACCACGGCGAAGGCGGCGGGGGAGGGAACAATCTGCTTTCCAGAGATATAATTCCGTTCATATAACTTGCCTATTATCTCATGTCTTGTTGCCTTTGTTCCAAGCCCTTTCTTTTCCATCTCCACAATAAGGCTGCCCTGGCTGTATCTTCGAGGTGGTTTTGTTTCATCTTTTCTCCTTTCAACCTTTACTATTTTAATCTCTTCACCTATTTCCATATCAGGCAGAATTTTTTCATCCAGTTTCTTTGGATAAACCTTCCTCCAGTTCTTTTCCTTTATAATTAAGCCATTTGCCCTGAATTTTATGCCATTTACATCAATCTCAGCATCTTTGATTTCAATCACATCATCCTTACTGAGTGTTGCCATGAACCTCCTTGCAATCAAATCAAAGACCTTTGCATGTCTTCCTTCTATACGGGAGGCATCCACAGGATGAATTGGAGGGTGATCCTTGCTCCTCTTTTTTCCTGCAACAGGCTTTCTCCTCATCATTGAAAAAACCTCGTTTACCTCCTCAGGATAAATTTTTCTCAATTTATTGAGAATATCTCTGAAGGGCAAAGGAGGATATACCGTGTTATCTGTTCTCGGATATGAAATCAAACCATTCATGTAGAGTTCCTCTGCTATTTTCATTGCCTGTGGAGTGGGGATTCCCATGGAAGATGCCTCTTTGAGGAAGGAGGTGGTATCAAAGGGGGGCGGAGGCATATCCTTTTTTATCCTTTTTTCATAAAATTTCACCTTGCCCTTCCCCGCATTTTTTATTTTTTCATATATTTCCTCCGCTTTTTTTTCCTCCCATATCTTTTCTGGATATTCCCCTACAAATTTTATTCCATCCTTTTCAAATTTTATTTTAATCTTCCAGAAAGGTTTGGGGACAAAGTTCTGAATCTCCCTTTCCCTCTCAACTATCATAGCGAGCGTGGGGGACTGGACACGTCCCACAGAAAGAAAATCCTTTCCCAGTTGTCCTGAGGCAAGGGATATAAATCTTGTCAAACTTGCACCCCATATGAGGTCTATATACTGTCTTGCCTCCGCCGATTTGGCGAGATTTATATCTATATCCTGCAAATTTTCAAATGCATTTTTTATCTCTCCAGGGGTTATGGCACTGAACCTTGCCCTCTTGACTTTAACATTTTTTGGCAGCAAATCCAGAACTTCAGCCCCTATCAATTCTCCCTCTCTGTCATAATCTGTGGCTATTATAACCTCCCCAGCATCTCTGGCAAGATTTTTTATTGCCCTTGCAATGCTTGCTTCCCCTATCTTCTTTACAGGTTCAACTTTTATTAATTCCTTGGGCTTAACATTCTCCCATCTCCCGTATTCCTTGGGAAAGTCAAGTTTCTTTATATGCCCCCTTAATCCTATTACAATGGTGTTATCAAAAGAATAATAGGGAACATTGTAAAATCTTCCCTGTCTTGCCTTCCCTCCCGAAAGTATGTATGCTATCCGTCTCGCAGCAATATTTTTCTCGCAGATTATTAATTTCTTCATTTTTTCATCACTCTATCCAGTTCCTCCAGAAATTCCTCCTCCTTTTCCTTATCTATTTTTCCTCCTGCTGCTATAGGATGTCCTCCGCCTATGCCGCCCACCTTCTCCGCCGCCCTCTTTATCGCCTCCCCCAGGTTGATGCCATTTTCAACCATTTTTTCATCTGCTCTGGCAGATATATCAATTTTGCCGTTTTTTATGGCAAGAGCCAGCACAGGTTTTCCTTTTTGGAATTGAGGAAGGTATTTTAGGGAGAGCCCTGCAAGAACGCCTGCAAGGGGGGCATGACTAATGTGGAAGTAAATGAAATTATTCTTTTCCTCTGGCTGTATTTTTTCAAGTTCTCTCATTTCCTTTCTTATCTCATCCCTGTATTTCTCCTGTATTATCACAGCATTTTCCATGGCATAGGAATCGCCCATACATAATGCCATACCTGTGGATGCCTCATTCAAACGGGCACAGGCATTTAATTTGGAGGAAAGGTCATGAAGGTTCCCATATTTTTTTCCATAATAAAATTTTCTTTTCCATTCAATTTCATGACATCCCTGCTCAAGAAGTTTTAATGTAAGGGCTGACAGCAACCTTTTCCTCTCTCCTTCCTTTAACTCTCCAAATTTTTTATAGGGCTCAATATCCAGTTTCTCGAGAAAGGGAGATGCATTGCTGAATCCGGTAAAATAAGGCTCCAGAGAATTTTCAAGCACTTCCCTCAAACTTCTTCCATCCAGTATATATTCCTCTCTCTCCTCCACAAATCCGTTTCCAATGCCATCCTCCACCACCTTCTTATTGTATCCCTGAAAAACCTGCTTATCACCTATTATGCCCGCAATCGCCAGCTGGGATAAATCCACATTCCTTTCATCCATTGCCATGGCGAATGCATAGGCAATGCTTGCCCCACATGCCTCCCTGCTACCATCAAGTCCATAGAGGCGGGCATTCACATACATGACATTGGATGGCACTTCCCCTTCCATTAAATGGTGATCCAGCACCATCACATTGCATTTCAATTTCTCCATTTCCTCCAGATAACTGCTTCCTATATCAACGAATATTATCAGTTCATTCTCCTCCTTTTCAATTTCATCTATTAAATTTGCCTCCGTCCTCTTTATGGAAACATGAAAGTTATAGCCCGCCCTGGCAATGGCGATGGCGATGATGGAGGCAGCAGATATTCCATCCGCATCAACATGCCCTATAACTCTGACCCTGCTTTTCTTGGGGAGGGTGAAGAGCAAATCTGCTGCATATTTAACTGCTTCTTCCAATTTCATCATGAATCACCTTTATACTTATCAAAATCAGTGATAGCAAAGCAAAATAAAAGCCTATGCCAAAGCCCCATGTGGCATTTTCTCCTTCCAGAACACCCTTTCCCATTACACCTCCCACTGTGATACTGGAGAACCTGTATATGGTATAGAGGAATATGGAGAGGGAAATTAAAAGGGGAGCGATGGAAAATTTTGAATAATTTTTTATGAAAAAGATTGCCATGGAAAGAAGCAAAAATACCAGGATTGAATAAAGGGCGAGAGGAAGAGGGGAAGGGAGGGATAGAATATCTCCATATCCACCACCCATTTCAATCATTACAGGAGGGAATATGTAAAGAGTGGAGATTGTTGCACCCTTTATCTCCCACCATGGAAATATTGCTGAAAGGGAGAGGAGGAAGCCCAGAAATGCCTCTCTTCTTCTTATAAAAATTAATGCAATTAAAGCAATTGAGGGGAGGAGATATGGATAGAGAGAGGTTTTTCTAATCACCATCTTATATTTTGCATCTCCATTCAGAAATATTTCCCTCTGCCCCACCATCCTTTTTCCATCATATACCTTTATATTATATTTTCCAGGAGGAAGAGCATTTCTTTCAAATTCCTTCCCTTCTCTCTCAAATACTATTTCTGTATTTGTGGGAAATCCTCTTGAATCATAGGTTTTTACCTCCACGCTATATTCCACAGGAATGACCATCTTTTTGATTTTTTCCGAAGGAATTTCAACTCTCTCACTTTTGGAAAATCCTTTATAATTCACCACCACTTCATAGGAGGCTGATGGAAGATTATGAAATTCATAGGCATCCCCTTTCTTTTCACCCTCTATATTTTCCTTTTCCACCATTTCATCACTTCTCATAAGAACGGTGGCATTGGCACCAAAGTTCAGTCCAAGAGTGTCTTTCAATATGAGGGAAAAATTATAGGTTTTGAAGGAATATGACTTTTTAAGAAATAAAGGCATGAACACCTCTTCCTTCTCCATCAAAAATCCATGATAGAAAATCTCTATGGAATATTTTTTCATGGCGGGCAATTTTATTATGCATTCTCCCTTACTCACATTTTCTGTCAATATACCTCCATCCAAAATGCGAACTATACTCCCTTTATTGACATCAATTTTCATCACACCTTCAAGGGTGCACCATACCTTCACCCTTTCATCTTCCCTGAGAGAAATATATTTTGAACCCACAAAACATCTTTTTTTAATACCCTCATGAAAAACTTTCACCATATAATCCCCTTCTGGAAGTTCAAATTTTATTTTTCTGAAATTAACCACCCCTCCAGAAACAATGCTTCCATTTTTCCATACTTCAACATACATATGGGGAATTTTTATTCCCAGCAGGGCTGATATATATGATGAGAAGGGAAGAGAACGCCGCAATCCAAGAACCACACTCAAATTATGGGTTTTTTCCTTTTTAATTTCCCCTTCCTCCCCTTCAAAGTTTCTCATGGGAATTAATTTATTAAATACCTCTGCCTCTCTTTTCACATTCCTGCATTCTCCCATAAAGACCTCTATGATGCCCTCATAAACTTTCCCGCTCCCCACCTTCCCATATTCTCCCACATTCACTCCTCCGCCATCCACTTCCAGCCCTGGAATATTTATTTCTTCCTTGGTGGCGGCGGTTACCAGAAGGGAGGGGGTGGAGAAAATGAGGGCATATGCCTTCTTTTTATCATCGAGTGAGACCCATGGAGGATTTCCAAGATGCACTCCATCCTTGGAAGTGATAATCCACTGAAATTCCTTGCTTTCTGGATTTGTATTGAATTTATATTCCTCCACCCCATTTTCTCCATTGAGATGGATGTATGGAGGGATATAACCCATATTCAATTCTTCTATACTTTTGCTGGTGGAATGAACGCTGGAGAAATAGGCATAGGTGGCGTTTCCCTCCCAGTTTTCATTTGATTCGTGAAGAATTTTCACAAACAATCTTTTTTCGTCGGGGGAATAGTAATAGGTATAGATGGCTTTTGTCCTCAAATTTCCATCCCTGGAGGAAGTTTCCACCGCCACTCTTGCCATTAAATTCCCATCCACCAGTATCTTCTTTCCAATCAATTTTTCATCACTTCCCTTTTCCTCACCATTTGAAAAGAAAAATGCGAAGGAAAAAATCTGATTCCAGTTCTTCATCTCAAACCTCTTCGCCCCTTCCTTCATGCTTATAACTTTATTTCCCATATCTATGCCCAGTATAATTCCTTTCTGGCATATTCCAAATATGCTCTCTCCATCCTGTCTTATTTCATAACAATTTACCTTTGCATAATAGCCGGAAATTGGCTCAACATAGTAATAAATATCCTTTACCTCCACATGGT
Source organism: uncultured Thermoplasmatales archaeon (assembly GCA_964617935.1). GTDB lineage: Archaea > Thermoplasmatota > E2 > UBA202 > JdFR-43 > JAGGZK01. The sequence continues at coordinate 5,965 of CAZTWM010000058.1, forward strand.
CTTTATAGTTCACTTCTCTCATCTCTTCTCCATATTCAATGATATATTCTCCCTTTCCCCGATAAATGAAAACGATGTTGCATGACTCCACTTCATTATTGTTTTTGAATTTAATGTTATATATCTGACTCTCTATTTCTTCTCCATTATAAAGCAATTTTATTGAATGTTTATGTTCGTTTAGGGCATAACATGGCTTATCGAATTTTACTTTTATATCAATGGGCTGTCCTGTCATTTCATCGGAAAAATTTAGGTTCAATTCCTGATGATTATATTCCTTGGCTTTCACTGGAAAAAGGGAAAATGCAATTATCACCACTACTATCACTATTCTTTTCATGTTGAAACCATTCTTCGGATGATATCAGCATTCATGGCTATGGCAGCAATGACAAGAGATATAAAAATCTGATTTGTGAAGGTTCCTATAAGGATGGAAATCAAAAGAAAATCCCTGCCCAGAATCCCATCACCAATTTTTTCTATCAGGGCAAGAGACATGGAAATGAAAATTGCAGAAATCCATATATACACGGAGGGCTGAACAATCCAGGCATGGTAGGAGGCGCCCAGAAGGAGAATAAAATAGGAAAATATTTCCAGAGGATAATTTTTCTCCTTTTTCATATGTTCAATCTCATTTCCAGCATCATTAAGAATGGAAGTTATCCCCACCATTACGCCAGCAACAACAGCATATATATATAAAGGAGATGAATAGAACAGGAAGGCTGAAAAGGAAAGGAGGAGGGAAGCCATGAATATCTGCCACGACATCATATAGGTGGAACATAATTTCGAAGAAATGGACTGGGAAAGCCTGCTATTCACATATCTGTAAATTATATCCCTTTCCATCCCCTCCTTCCATCCTTCCAGTTCTTCAACTTCCTTTTCATTTTTTATTTCAATGGCATTTATCCTTCTGGATTTCCCCTTTACCCTAAAATTTTTTGATGGTTTTCCATAAAAGGCTATAATATTTCCTTTCTTATCAACAAAAACATTTTCATTGCCCATTTTAAAGTTTTTAACAAAAACATTTCCTTTTATAACAAGGGCATCTTCTTTAAAATTCTTTAAACTACCAACAAACCTTGCATCCACATTTTTCAAAAATCTTGCATAGGAGAGAGGATAAAGATATATTTCATTAAACCCATAACTCTTTAATTTTTCAATCAGATGCTCCACCAGTGTTTTCCCGCAGAAGGGAATTAAGCTTTTTTTGTTGAGTATGATAACACTCCTCATCATTCAATGATTGCATACAGATTAATAAAAGTTTATGTATGAACTCATCCGCTTTTGATTGAATAAAATAGTAAAGATTTTTATTTTGCAAAATTTACCTTTGGCATCATATATCTTCCACGGAATTTTTCGACAACCTCGAAATTTCCGAAAATTTTTTAAAATTATTAAAAAATGATTTTTATGCGAAAAAGTATAGTTTTACTCACGATGGTTTTGTATTTGGTTGGTGGTAATATTGGTATCGCTATTGATAAATTACCTAATCAAAATGGCAAAATTTTATATGTAGGTGGCGATGGGCCTGGAAACTATACAAAAATACAAGATGCAATAGACGACGCAAGCGATGGAGACATGATCATAG
>CAZTWM010000059.1:0-7554 GCA_964617935.1 uncultured Thermoplasmatales archaeon
TTAAAAAGGAAAGAAAATGGCACTAATCATAGAAGTGGATGATTTATCCTGGAGCAAGTTATTTGAAAGAGAGGGAATGCCCATTGTTGTAATGTTCTATAGCCCCACATGTTCACATTGCAGGAAGATGGAACCATATTTCAATGAGTATGCCATTAAATTTAAAGGAAAAGTTATTTTTGCCAGAGCAAATGTCATGAATGCTTTCTATGTTGTTAAAAAATATGGAATAATGAGCACACCCACATTCAAGTTTTTCTGCGATGCAAAACCTGTGGAGGAATTGGTGGGCGCCATTTATCCCCCATTGCTTAAAAAGGCAATAGAGGATGTGCTGAAATATGGTAAGGAGTGTGCGGAGAAATCAACCTTCATTGGGCATGATATAACAGGTTATGTTTAATTACAACTTTTCTATTTTTCCATTTCTTCCAGTGGATATTTGCAACTGATTATTCCATTCCTTTACCCATCCGTCTGTGATTTTTATTATTTCATTTACTTCAACCATGTCTATCTCATCGTTCCAGAGGGTTATCTGCACCCTTCCTCCTTCATCATCCTCTCCAATCAAATCACAGACCCTTGCAGTTCCCCCGTATCTTTTCATAACCTGTCTTGGCTCATTCTTTTCAACTATCTTCAGAACAATTTCATCAACATTTTTGTTTGCCTTTAATTCAGATACCTTCATTTTATCAGCGAGAATGGAATAAGGAGTATTTAAAACCACCGCAGCACATTTTACTTGCCCCATCCATTCATGAAGGTTATTTCATCAACTCTCATTCTTTCCTCCTTTTCCTTTTCATCGGCAGAATATCCTATGGGAAGTATGCTCTCCAGTTTGTAATGCGCGGGCACACCAAGGAATTCCTTTATCGCCCTTTCATTTGGAGGAGTATATGTTACAGTTGCCAGTCCCTTTTCCTCAAGGGCAAGGAGAAAATAGCCAATGGACAGCCATGTGGACTGGGTGAAATAGGGAAATTTTTTTATGGAGAATACTAAAACCAGAGCAGGTGCTTCCTCCAGAAATTTCTTTTCCCATGATATCTTCCTTTCCTTTAGCCAGGTGGAGAGAGGCTCCTTCACCTTTTCATGAAATTTTCTCTCCTCTCCTTCGCAAATTTCCCTTACCCTCCTCTTCTTTTCCTTTTCAGTTAAAATAAGAAATCTCCAGGGCTGGGAGTTCATGCCGGAGGGCGCCTCCTTTGCCACCTCTATGCAGTAAATTATGTCATCCATGGAAATGCTTTTTTTGCTGAATTTTCTCACCGTCTTCCTTCTTCTGGCTATTTCAAGTATCTCCATGGGAATAAATTGTTGCCATTATTAATCTATTCCCTCAGTGTTTCCTCAATTGCTATTTTTATGTCCTCCACCATTTCCTGGAATTCCATGCCATAATTTTTCTGGGATTTGAGGGGAGGGAGGTGGATGAAGCCAGCAGGAATATGAAGATTTTTTTCGTTTACATAGAAGAGGGTGGAATAAAAAACGTAATTGCATGAATAGGTGCCCGCAAAATAGGAAATTTTTGCTCTGCTCCCATTTTCCCTGATTTTTTCCACAATTGAATTTACTGGAAGGGTGGAGAAAAATAAAGGATTTCCTTCTTTACTTATCCTTTCCCATCCCCTCCATTTTCCATCAACATATATACTTCTCACATTAAAAGCAATTTTCTCCACCTCTATACTTTTTGTATATCCATTTAGCCCCATGTTTATTACTGCCACTGGCTTGAATTTATCAATGGCATCTCTTACAATCTCAGCCGAATTATTAAAATCTACAGGTAGAACTATCGCCATTACAACGGCATTTCCTATCCTGCTCCCATTCAATTCCTCCACCACCAACTGTGAAGGGTTGATGTCATAGTTGTTGAAGGGCTCAAAGCCTGTGAGGAGAACAATCCCATTTCCCGAGTGCGATAAGGAGGGATGTGACAAAAATATGATGATTATTGCCACAGGAATTGCCAAACTTTTCTTCATCCAACAAAAATCTTTTTTCACTATATGGATTTATCCCCCATTCCAAAAATTCATATTGTGGAAAGGCATTGCAGAATGATGAGGTGCGAGATATGTGGAAGGGAAGCGAGGTTGAAGCGTGCCTTGGTGGAAGGCGTGGAGATGATGGTATGCCAGGAATGCAGTAAATATGGAGTAATCCTGCCGGAGAAAAGAACAACCTCCCCTCCAAAACCAAAGAAAAAGCCATTGCCCTACTCTAAGGACGTTTTTGAGGAGATGAAGCAGGAACTGGTGCCAGATTGGGGAAGGAAAATAAAGGAGGCGAGAGAGAGGGCGGGCATGAGCAGGGAGGAAATGGGAGCCAAGGTGGGAGAAAAGACAAATACCATAGCCAAAATAGAAAATGAGGAACTCCGCCCTCCAGATGCAACAGTTAAAAAAATTGAGAAATTGCTGCAAATAAAACTGTTTCAGGAAGTGGGGGGAAAAGTTATTAAGAAAGGTGAGGCAAAGCCTCTTACCCTGGGAGATTTAATAAAAAATGAGAAGGGAAATTAACAGAGCCATATCACTGTTGAAAAAAGGAGAGATTGTGGTATATCCCACAGATACCATTTATGGGCTGGGGGCGGATATATTTAATGAGGAGGCTGTGAAGAAAGTTTATGAAGTAAAGAACCGTCCCCTCTCCATGCCTCTTTCCATCTCCCTTTCTTCCATAGATGAAATAGGTGAATATGCAATCATGAACGAAATGGCGGAAAAGGTTGCCAACTCCTTCATGCCGGGTCCAATAACAATAATACTGAAAAAGAGGGAATGCGTGCCGGATATTGTTGCATCTGATAAGATAGGCATACGTGTGCCCGATTGTGAGATAGCGAGAGAAATAGCGGGCAATATCAAAATTACTGCAACAAGTGCAAACGTTCATGGCGGAAAGGAACCATGCACAGTGGAAGAGGCAAAAAAACAACTCGGGGAAAAAGTTGCTTTATATATAGATGGTGGCAGACTCCCCGGCATACCTTCCACCATTGTGGATCTGTCGGAGGGAAAAATAAAGATATTGAGAGAGGGTGAGATAAAAAGGGATGATATATATGGAATCCTATGAGTTTTATAAAGAAGCGGGAAAGATTGCGGCAGAGGCATTAAGAAAAGGTTTATCCTATATAAAAGAAGGCAGAACATATCTGGAGGTGGCTGAGTATATGGAAGGGTATATTTTGCAGAGAGCAGAACTTGCCTTTCCTGCCAATATATCCGTAAATAATGTGGCTGCCCATTATACTCCCTCAATGAATGATAACCTTTCCTTCAAAAAAGGAGATGTGGTCAAACTGGATGTGGGGGCGCATGTGAATGGTTATATAGGAGATACTGCAGCCACCATTGAGGTTGGAACACAAAAATATACACGCCTTATAGAATCGGCAACAAAAGCCCTTGAAGAGGCAATAAAAGTCGTTAGGGCAGGCACAAAAATTGAGGAGATTGGGAGGGTGATAGAGGATAAAATAAGGAGTTATGGGTTTGTACCCGTAAAAAACCTGCAGGGGCATTCCCTGAAACAATATAATCTTCATGCTGGTTTGTCCATTCCAAACTATTACAGAAAGATGGGGAGAAGGTTGAAGGAAGGAGAGGTGATAGCCATAGAGCCCTTTTCAACAGATGGCGCAGGAATGGTTGTGGATGCTGGAATAGGCAACATATACAGAATAACCAGAAACTCGGTGATGGTTAAAGAAATAAAAAATAGATTCCATGGTTTACCATTTGCTGAAAGATGGCTATATGATATATATGGAGAAAAAACTTCCATCAAAATCTCATTTTTGATGAAACGCAATTTGATTGCCCCTTACTTCAAATTGGTGGATATGAAAGGTGGCACAGTTGCTCAGAGAGAGCATACTTTATATGTCAAGGAAGATGGATGCGAAATCCTCACTCTTTAGATTCCAGAAATTCTTTTATTTTATTCACCACATCATCTGCATCTCTTGCCTTTTCCATTTTTATGTATTTCCTGAACCTCCTTCCTCTCTCATCAAATATCACAGCCACGCCCATGTCATCCTCCTTCCTTATGAGCCTTCCAATCGCCTGCATCATTTTTCTTATGGCATGTGCTTCCATAACATATTTCCATCCATCCCCATATTTTAGGTCATAGTATTTCTGGAGAGCACTCTGCCTGGCAGAAGGAGGGGGATATGGAATACCAACTATGATTACAATCTCCAGTTCCTCAGAAGGAAAATCTATTCCTTCAGCAAGCCGTCCTCCCATGACGGAGAGAAAGACACCGCCCCTTTCCTTGAATTTTTTCAACTTCCCCATTATGCTTTCCTGCTTTTCCCCCCTTTCCTCCACATATATATTCCTTCCAATCTCCAATTTTTCCATGAATCTCCCCATAATATTATAGGAGGGGAAAAGAATGAGGGTATTTTTGTTTATGGAATTGCAGATTTTTTCCACTCCATCCTTTATTTTCTCCAGCATATTTTCCTCCATGTAATATCTTGTGCTCACCCCCTCCACATAAATTATTTTTCTATTATTCTCTGGAAATGGTGAAGGAAACTGGGCAAGAGATGCTTCCATTCCCATACTGTTTCTGTATTCCTCCATGGGCTGGAGTGTTCCTGACATGTGAATGCTGGAATAAAAGGAATTTATTATGGAAGATGCAAGGGAGGCATCTAAGCAATACGCCTCTATTTTTATATTCTCCTCATCCCTCTCCACAAGTTTGACCCATTTTTCATTTAAATCCTTCCATCTTATAAGAAAGGAGCCAACACTTCTCATAAAAGAACGGGGCATCATATTCTTGCTTTCCTTTATATCCCCCACTATTTCCCCATACATCATCAATTTCTCCCCCATCCTATCAAGTTCTTCAATTTTTATTCCATTCCTTTCCAAATCATCCTCCAGTTTTTTTTCAGGGAGAAGAGCATCATCCGTCTCGGAAAATTCAATCTCTTTTTTCCATTTGATAAATACCTTCTCCATTACCTTAAGAAGGTTCAATAACTCCGCCTCCCTCATTCCATATTCCTCCGCCTCATTTATCGCCGCCTTTATTGTCCTCAGTGAGAGAGAAAAGGAAAGAAGTTCACGGCAGAAGTCGGGCAAGTTATGTGCCTCATCAATAATGAGTATGGTATCCTCTGGTGCATACTTAAAATTTGAAAGGAATGATTCTCTCAAAAATTCATCAAATATGTAGATATAGGGAGCGATTATCACATCCGCCTTTCTCGCAAGCATTTTATTGATTTCATAGGCGCATACTCCATATTTCCTTCCATATTCCATCAATTCCTCTGCTGCCACAATGTCATGGAATTTCAACTCCTCCCTTTTGAGAATGAAATTTTCAAAAAAATGGCATCTGTTCTCCACCTTTTCCCCCCTCAATGCTTCCATACTCCTCTTTTTCCTTGCCCTGCACAGCCTTGCCACCTCCTCATTCCCTGCATATCTCTCATGCAATGAAGGAATCTCCTCCATCAAAAGGCACATGTTAGCACGCCCCTGCAATCCCACCGCCTTTATTCCATCTAATTTCATCTCCCTCAGTTCCTTTATTGCCTGCCTCTGCTGGGAATTGGTGCGGGTGAGATATACAATCCCCATATCTCTTTCCATGGCAAAGGAGATGGCGGCGGCAAGAGAGCATATGGTTTTTCCCGAACCTGCAGGTGATTCCATCACAAGATGTCTCCCATTTTTCAGGGAATCAAAAATTGTTTTTACCATTTCCTCCTGATTTCTCCTTGGTTTATAGGGAAAGAGATTCATTTCTCTCTCTTTATTTTAATTAATTTTTCCAGAATATCCCTTTCATCTGCACTCAATTCCATATCAAGCAATTTCTGTATTTCATTCTGGCTTATATCCACAAGCATTATCTGTCCTGGCTTTATCTGTCTCCCTACAGTAGCCCCCTCTATTGCCACGGCAACCTCCATTCCCTGTATTGCCTTCTCTATTGTATGCCTTTCAGCCTGTATGCTTTTTATTTTACCAACGTTTTTTCCATCATCCCTTATTAATCTCTGCCCGGGGCGTATCTCTCCAGCAAGAACTCTTACTCCTATGATTGCGGGTTTACTCGCCCGAAATGTAAAATCGGGAAGAAACATTATCATTCCAGGATGAGTTACCTCCTTCCTCTTCTCCTCCTCCAGTTCTTTCCTCCTTTTTTCCCTCCATTCATCGAATTCCTCAAGGAGATGATATATTATTTTATCCGTTATTATTTTAACCTCCCCACTCTCCTCCACTTCAGGCAGAACTTTAACATTGAAACCCAAGATAACTTTATTGAGAGGATTGGCATTTGTCTGTGCTTCCATAATATCTCTTTTCGATATATCCCCCACTTCAGCCTTCCTTACCGCCACACCCTTCTCCTTTAACATATAAAATAATGCTTCTATGGAGCCTATGGCATCCGCCTTCAGTATTATACCCTCATCCGCCCCTTCAATATTTATGCTCATTTCCCTGTTTATTTTATTTATATCCTCCTCAAGATTTTTCACCACCTTTATTGGGGCACCAGCGAAGGTTTCTTCAAGATTGGGTGCTGCTATTTTTATTCCACAGGCAGCATGTGCCTCCTTCACATTCAAAAATCTGTCGGATGGATCTCTGATTTCATCCAGAGGTTTTGGTTTGAGGAGAGCCCTTACATTCGTTATTACTGCTCCTCTTTTTCCCCCCAGAATTATTCTGTCTCCTTCCCTTATTATTCCATTGTATATTATTGCATCTATGGTTGTTCCAAGACCCTTTTCCTCCTTGACTTCCAGCACGGTACCCTCCGCCTCCTTATCTTCCGTCATCAGTTCCTCTTCCAGAAATCTTTGTGCCAAGCCTATTAGAATCATTAAAAGTTCGGGCACTCCCTCTCCCGTTTTTGCTGAGATGGGAACTATGGCAACATTCTTTGTAAAATCCCTTATTCTGTCATATCTATCGGCAGAAAACCCTTTATCATATAAATTCCCAACAAGTCTGTAAAATTTTTCATCAAATTCCTTACGCACTCTTTCATTCTGTTTTTCTATTCTCTGACTTATTATCCCATCCACCTTTCTCCATCCCGAGATGGCATCTATTTTGTTGGCGGCAACAACGAAAGGTGTTCTATATTTCTTCAAAATCTCTATGGATTCCTCAGTCTGCTGCATCATTCCCTCATTTATATCAACTATGAGGATTGCCAAATCAGCCAAGGCGCCACCCCTTGCCCTCAGAGTGGTGAAGGCGAAATGTCCTGGAGTGTCGATGAAAAGCAGCCCCGGAATTTTGAATTTTTTGTTTTTCAGCAAATCTCCACATATGGCATGGATGGCTTCAGACGGAACTTCTGTTGCCCCTATATGCTGGGTTATAGCCCCTGCCTCTCTTTCCGCAATGCAGGAGCCTCTAATGTAATCAAGCAATGTTGTTTTTCCATGGTCGACATGACCCAGCACCGCCACAATGGGCTGCCTTATATACATTCAAGCAGAAAAGATGGGGAGGATATTAAAGTTTT
>CAZTWM010000060.1:0-7548 GCA_964617935.1 uncultured Thermoplasmatales archaeon
TATGCACATTGCCCACCTTCCCATTCACACCTATAAGGGCTGTTCTCTGAAATCCTGTGGTGTTTGATCCATCTATAACTATTTTCCTCATGAAATGAACCTCCTCCACCAAATCTGCCTTTAAAAGAAGGGCTACAATGAGGGCGATTTCAACGGCTTCTTTATTGGCTTCATGGGGCGGCTCCTCATCCGCCTCCACCAGGCATGATGAAGGAGAGGTGAGATAAAGAAAAGTCCTTTGTCTCCTTGCCTCCTCCATCGCTGCCCTGTCAAATTCTCCAAGTTCAGATGCGGTGGGGCGGAGTGTTCTCTGAAAGGAATCCTGGTAATTTTCCCTCAGCACAGAGGGGCATGAGCAGAACAATTTATGCGTATCCAGTTGCTGGTGTATTTCCAAACCCGCCCTGAATCCCAGTTTTTCATAGTCCAGTTCCATTATAACCACAATATGCTTTTTTATATAAAAGATGTTCTTTTAAACCTGCATTTCATGTGAGCGTTTTTATATCACGCACTATTATATCCTGATGTTCAGGATTCCCCCCATACTTGATGCAGATGCACTTCTGGACAAAGCATTCGGGAGGGCAAAAAAGATTAAAGGAGGAAAGAGGCAGAGGACAATAAATAAAATATCCACTGTGAAGCAGGTTTTGAATACCACTCTCCAAAGATATATAAAGGCATTTCCTTCCCTTGACAATCTGCATCCCTTTTATTATGAAATAATCGACCTCATTATTGGGGTGGAGAAATTGAAGATGGCGATAGGGGGCATAGATGCAGGAAGAAAAAGAATAAACAGGATAGCGAGCAGGAGCATAAGGAAGGCAAAGAAAGAAAGCAACTACATGGAAATAATATCCTCCACATATGGCAGGATATCCTCCATAATATATGAAATGAATCCCCACTTAAAATTTCTTGAAGAGGCGAGGGAAAAAATGAAAGACATTCCTAGCATAGACGTGGGTTTGCCCACCGTTATAATAGCAGGATATCCAAATGTTGGAAAATCCTCCCTCCTTTCCCAACTATCTTCAGCAAAACCAAAGATTGCCACATACCCTTTCACCACCACAGGACTCATTGTGGGGCATATAAGGGTGAAGAAGAATCATGAAACCTTGAAAATACAGGTGGTGGAAGCCCCCGGGCTGCTGGACAGAAGGGATGAGGAAAGAAATGAGATAGAGAAGCAGGGTATAATTGCCCTCCGCCATCTGCCCCACTTAATAATCTTTATTGTGGATGCCACCCTGCACTGTGGGTATCCCCTTTCATCGCAAATGAAACTGCTGGAGGAGATAAGAAAAGAATTTGATGCTGAAATAATAGTGGTGGAGAATAAAACAGATATTGATGGTGGGAAAACGGATTTTATGAAAATTTCATCCAAAACTGGAAAGGGAATAAAAGAATTGAAAAATGAGATAATAGAAAGGCTAATCTGATTTCTCCTCTGTTTTTTCCTCTATTTCCTCCTCTTTCTTCTCTGCCTCCTCCTCTTTATCTTCCTCTCCAGTTTCCTCTTTTACCTCTTCTTTTTCTTCTGTTTCCGTCTCCTCCATCTCTTTCTCTATCTCTTCTTTCTCCTCCCCTTCTTTTTCTTCTACCTCCTCCTTTGCCTCCTCCGCCTCTTCTTCCACTTCCTCTTCTTTCTTTGCCTCCACCTTTGGAGTTTCCAGTAATTCCGATTTGTGAACCTCTACCCTTTTCACAGGATATACTACCTTGGCAAGTTTATATGTCTGTTTCCCAATTTCCCCATCAAGCATGTATTTGACAAATTCGTCAAGGGTATTATTCTTTGCCAGCTTTTCTATAACCTCTCCCATAACACCCCTTATAGCCCTTTTTTGGGAATTCTGTATTCTCTTACTGGTATAGGCAGAGGGCTTTACTCTTATCCTCATCCCATCCTTTGTAACAACATCAAAAACCCCATCTATTTTGGATTTGTGTCTCCTTGCCATCCTTTTTATGTAGTCGGTGGTGTTGGTATGTCCAACAAAGGCAGTGCGCGCCTCCAGCCCGCTCACGTCCACAACCTTAAAATGCAGTTTTATATGAGCCTTGGCAAAATCACCCGTTAACTCCTGCATGGAAACCTCCACAACCCTCCCCAGAATTTTTTCAGGTTCATCTGCTGGAGTTTCTGCTATCTTTGCCTTGCCGAACATTGAGGGAGCAAGCAGTGAATACCAGTTTTTCACTGCCTTCTTCTTTTTCCGCTCTACCATCAAGGGTGAAATGATATCCATTATATAAATGAATTGGTCGGATATATGTGCTGAAATATGGAAAAAATTGGGCAAAATAGCATGAAGGATGAAAAAATTTTTTATATGCCATGCATTACATAACTAACTTTTTGGGGTGAGAAAATGAAAAATAAGAATCTGGAAGGCATCTACAGCATGCTGGATGAACTGGCGAATGATATATCCGTGCCCAGGAATATAAGAAGGGGGGCAAAGGAAGCAAAGGAGATTTTGATGAAGGGTGAGGGAGCCATGGATGTTAAGGTGGCATCTGTCATTTCCATGCTGGATGATCTTCTGAACGACCCAAACATACCAACCCATGGAAGAACCGCAATATGGAGTATAATGAGTGCCCTGGAAAGTTTAACTTCTATTTGAATAAAAAAATAAAATAAAAAGGGGAGAGAGTTTATTTCTTCTTCAAGAATGGCAAACCTGTCCTCGGATTCTCCACGACCTTGTAGCCCTTTGGCATCTCGCATGGCTTACCACTCTTGGGTTTCCTCGAACTAAAGAAGTATATTGTCTGCTTCTTTCCTCCCTTGAGTTTCACATCTCTGGTGTAAAGGGTGTATTTTTTCCCGCTTTTTTTGCTCTTATATTCGTAGGCCATTTTTTACCGCCTCCTTTCTCCATATACATAAGGAGAATTTAAATGCTTCGATATTTTTCAATATCCCTCGGAGTAAAAAACGTCGGGATATGAATATTTATCCAGCCATGTGTCTCCTGGCAATATCTTTACTCTCCTTCCTTCTATCCTTAGCCTCCCTTTTTCAAACAAATCTATGCTCCTTGGAAGTATCTGGTGCTCCGCCTTCAATATTCTTTCTGCAAGACTTTCCCTTGTATCGTCATCTCTTACCCTTACAGCAGCCTGAAGTATTATGGGACCGTGGTCTGCCTTTTCGTCCATAAAATGTGTGGTGCATCCCGCCAGTTTCACCCCATACTCTATCGCCTGCCCCTGGGCATCAATACCTTTAAAGGAGGGCAGGAGAGCGGGATGTATATTTATTATCCTGCCATACCATCTTTCTATAAACCATGGAGAAAGTATTCTCATGTATCCTGCCCCCACCACAAGTCCCACGTCATGCTCTCTAAGTATCTCATCCATCCTTCTTTCATGCTCTTCCTTTACAAGAGGAGTGACAAAAAAAGCATCTATTCCATGTTCTTTCCCCCTCTCCAGTGCATAAGCCTCTTTATTATCACTTAGAACCACCACAACCTCCGCATTTATCATTTTCTTTTCACAAGCATCTATGATTGCCTGAAGATTCGTTCCCCTGCCCGAGGCAAGAACACCGATACGAAGCATGTTAATGAAATAAAAAGGAGTAAATTAGTTTTTAGGAAAATGTTATAATATTTTCCAGCATAAAATATCATGGAAGAAATAGAAGTATATGAATATGAAAAAATGGATGTGGAAAATGCATTTGTTATAACAGGATTTCCAACAGTGGGTTTAGTGGGCACAATAGCAAGCAGATTTGTTGTGAATAGTTTGAAGTTAAGGCTTGTGGCTGCATTTTTATCAGATTATTTTCCTCCAGTAAGCGTTATCTCAAACTCCGAACCCCTCCCGCCCATAAGATTGTATGGAGGAGATAAAAAATGTGGACCAAATGGAGAATGCAACCAACTTCTTGTTGTGCTATCTGAATTTCTTCCTCACCATACAACACTTCGTCCCCTTGCAAATAAGATAATAGAATGGTGCAAGGAGAATAACTGTGAAAACATAGTATGCATAGAAGGCTTCAACCTTGGCGAAAAGGTGGAGGATGTGCCTTTAGCAGGAGTGGCAAGCACTGATAAAGCAAGGAATATGCTGAAAAAATATAATGTAGAGTTGTTGACAGAAGGGATGGTGAGCGGGCTTTCAGGCATCCTACTATATGAAGGAAAAAGGCGAAATCTTGATGTATCCTGCCTGCTGGCGGGCACTCATGCGGAATACCCTGATGCGAAGGCGGCGGCAAGGGTGCTGGAAGTGGTGAATAAAATGCTTCCAGATATAGAAATAGACCCTGAGCCTCTTTACAAGGAAGCTGAAGAGATAGAGAAACAGATAAAGATTCATATGGAAAAGGCAAAGCCAACCGAGCATATGTATGCTGAACAACCCATAATGTATCGTTAAGTTGCCTCCACTTCAACTGTTTCCACATTCGTGGACGGGGGAGATGGCATGTTTTCCGGGAGAGAAAAGAAGGCAATTATTTCCAGAATTTTTGCTATGAATATTATTATTGCACCCACCAGAATTATAAGAGTTGCTGCTCCTATGAAATAAACCGTTCCTGTTGTATGGAATATATCAACGCCTGTATGCTTTGCTATATGATTATAACTCCTCCTCAAATAAATGGCGGCAATCAAAAGAAGAATCCATGCAACCACCAGTGCGGCTATTAAACCTCCTATCAAAGCACCAAGAGAGCCAATTGTCCAGTGGGCAGTTCCTCCTCCTTTTTCCTTCATGATGGAAAGAAACGATAATCCTCCTATGGTGAAAAACACTATTCCTGCAGCAGCAATTATGGCTATGACATTTATAACAAAATAGTAGAGATAATTTTTGAATATGCTCTCGTCTCTGGATTCTTCCGCAATATACTTCACTGCTATGAAAAGCAGCACAAGCCCCACTATTGGAAGAACAATTCCTGCAAAGGGTATTATACCTCCCACAAGCATCAATATTGCTCCAACACCTCCATAAATCTTTGCATTTCCCAATTTACTCATTTATTCCCCTCCTGTAAAATAAAATTTCTGCATATAAAAGGACATCGATTTATTTTACAGATTTCGCAAGTAAAAATTAACTGCATGAAATTTTTGTTAATTTCTAACCATTTATTCCTATCGCCCTATCGCCGTTTCTTTTTGTATATCTGAAATAAATTCTCCAGAAATTTATTTTTGGAGAATGAAATGTAGGCGATAGTTATTACACTTCACACGATAGACTGTTCGATTTCGGATTAATAAGTAGGGCTAATGTTAGCATATAGTTTTGATGAGCAAATTAACCTTTTTAATCCGTGGAATATATATTAGGGCAAGCCAAACTATTCATTAAAAATCGGTCATCCCGGCGCTATAAGCAAATTTTTATAAAGATTTTAACTATTATTAACATGAAGAAAAAAGCTTTATGCTTGATATTAATTGGGTTGTTTTTAATTCCAATAAATGGTAAATGTATTTCTAGTGACCCAGAAATAGTTGATGAAAAAAATGACGTGTTTGGACCATTGGCTATTTTACCTTTATCATTCGCTCATATAGATATTGTTTCAGCATGGTTTTACGAAGACCCAAATGAACCAGATTATTTGTTTACAGCGATAAAAATTAAAAACTTAGAATACAGTTCGTTATTGAGGGCAATATATTCGGTTCACTGGACGTATAATGGTATCCAGTATGTAGCAGTTTTCCATACTCAATTTTCAGGAAATTTCGAACAGCAATTTGCCGGAAAATATTACGGAGGGCTTGAACCATGTGAATGTTCCTTCGACTTGGAAACAGATACCATTACTTGGAAAATATCAAAGAGTGTTATCGGACAGCCCAAACCAGGGGATGTGCTCACAAATACATTTGCATGGACAGCTTTGAGATTTTATAGCAGTGCTCTCGGCGAACTGGTCAAGGACTATGCCCCTAACGGTGCCCTATATGGGAAGGATTACATCGTAAAATATTAGTACAGATTTCCCAGGTCAGATTGGTTGCATAAAGTTTGGAGGGTTCCCATTATTTGATATGTTTTATGGACTGCATTTTCCCCTTTCTTAAATTTTTCCGAGTTCATCAACTATTTCATATTTATTTGCTAATTGGAATGACTGATTGAATTCCCTCCCAACTATCATTAAATAAAGTTATAATCGAGGTAAAAATTACTTGCGAAATTTGTATTATTTTCCACATTTCGCATCATTTTTAAACCCCTCAGCATTGTTATGAGGAAAGGGAGAACGTGAGGGATTAAAATGGTTAAGAGCAAAGAAAGGGAAGAGTTTCCTCCATATAGATGGGTTGTTTTGGCTGCCTTCATGCTTGTGGCACTTCTCTCCCAGCTTTTGTGGCTCACCTTTGCGCCCATATCTTCGGAAGCATCAAAAATATTCGGGGTAAGTGCCTTCAACATTTCTCTCCTCTCCTTAGTATGGCCTCTTGTTTTTGTCATAATTGCCATTCCTGCAGGCGTATTCATTGATAAAAAGGGTTTTAAGAAAAGTGTTGGACTTGCGGCAATAATAATGGCAATCTTTTCCATTCTCAGGGTGTTTTCCACCTATCCATCCTATAATTTTCCACTCCTTCTCTTTTCACAGACTGGGGCATCCATTTCCCAGGCATTCATCTTTGGAAGCATAACAAAAATTGCCGTTTCATGGTTTCCTGAAAATGAACATGGAATTGCCAATGGACTGGCAACCATAGGACTTTTCTTGGGAATGATGCTTGCCCTCATAGTTACGCCAATGCTCTATCTCTCCTTTGGAATGAGAGGAATGCTCCTCGCCTATGCCCTCCTTTCCTGTATATTTGCAGTTCTTTTCCTTTCACTTGCCAAAGAGAATAATCTGGAAAGGGAAATGAAGGAATCATCCACATTCACCATGAGGGACTTGTGGAATCTTTCCAGATTGAAGGAATTTCTCATACTTGAATTCGGATTCTTCGCTGGCGTTGGAGGTTTCACAGCCATAATGACATGGCTGGAGGAAATACTTCATTCCCTCCATGGGCTGAGCATAGACAGGGCGGGGATGGCGGGAGGGGCAATGATAATAGGAGGGATAATAGGCTCCATCATAATACCTGCAATTTCAGATAAAACAAATAGGAGAAAGCCATTCATAATTGTAAATCTGCTGATTGGCTCCATCATGCTTTATGTGATTGGTATAATAGATGGATTTGTTGTAATTACAGCAGTATCCTTCATCCTGGGATTTTTCCTGATGTCAACCCTCCCTCTTGTCCTTGAAATTTCCAGCAGAATAGCAGGAAAGGGAATGGAAGGAAGGGCATCCTCCATGCTCTGGTTTTTCTCCCAAGTGGGTTCCATAGTTCTCATAGCAGCGGTGGAGCCAGCAAAGTCCATAATGGGTGGATATCAATATTCTCTCCTTCTAATTGCAGCGCTGTGGATAATAGCCCTCCTGCTTTTTGCAGGATTGAAGGAAGATGTTTCATATAAAACATGAATATAAATTACTTCTCTGAAACAATTTCATCCTTCATT
>CAZTWM010000061.1:0-7439 GCA_964617935.1 uncultured Thermoplasmatales archaeon
CCCACAATTCTATTACCATATTGGGATATAGACATCCACGCTTCTGGCATTGTTTGTTTCATCACTCTCGTTAATAAGATTATCCGGGTCTGCTATTACTGTTATTCTGTGTTTCAGAATTGGATGCTCAAACCATGGGGAATCCCATACAACTGCTATCTCAGCCCCTCCATACTCGGTGATAAAAAGCGGCTCCACCGTGGAAAATTTTCTTTCAGACAGAGGTATTACACCAAACAACAGAAAACTGTCATAGAAGCCAACGGATACGTTCACATTTTCTCCTCCAAGATTTTGCACTCCAGCACTTACCACAAAGCAGGTGGTGTTCACGTGAACATAATATATGGTTAAATCAGGGGGTTGAGGAGAATTATTACGAGAAATTGTGGAGGAGACACCGCTCCCGCCCCCTATCAGCATAAGAAATATGCACAGGATAATAAATAACCTTTCATCCATGTTAACATATAGCATGTAAATACTTAAATCTTTTGTTACAGTGAAGAGTAAAAGCGGGCGCGGCGGGATTTCCGCTGCCCTCATGGGCAAATTCGAACCCGCGTTCTGCAGCTTAGGAGGCTGCCGCCATATCCTGGCTAGGCCACGCGCCCTTGGGTGTTATGTATTTTTTTAATAAATGTTTTGTGGAGTGAGCATGGGATGCCAGTCGAAGGAGAAAGATGGGATATAGCAGGGGAAATGTAGGAAGTAAAATATTCTCATCTTCACTCCAATGTAATTGCTCCAGTAGTTTTCATTCCATGTATTTTTTCCATCATCCCTCGCATTCTGGGCATTTTCTATGAAATCATTCCTTGTTATGGAATTTCCATTACTCCTCCATCCAAAATAAATGCCATAATGTTCATTATGCTGGAAAACATTTTTTTCCACCATATTGAAACTGGAATTTACAAACTGAGGACCGTGAATGTTTATCTTTATCACATTCTTTTCCAGTGAAAAATGAATGGAGTTGTAGAAATACACGGAATACCAGTTATGGATGAAATAATTGTTGTCTATGCTTCCACGCTTCCCTTCCATCCATATGGCATACCAGTGATTATAGGAGAAATTGTTGTATGATATACTCACATTTTCTGCTTTCTCCCCCCATACTCCATACCAGTTATTGCAGAATGTATTGTTGATTATATTTGCATCACTGCTTTCATTCAGCCATACTCCGCATATGCTGTTTCTCATCACATTCTCTTCCATGAGAAAATGTTTTCCATAAACGAAAATGCTCGTATTGAAATGACATATCTCATTCTCTATTATGGATGCACTGTCTCCATAGCATATTATTCCCTTGCCCCTTCCATAGCCTTCTATGGAGAAATTTTCCATTAAAACATCGTCTGCATAAATTTTTATTCCATCTGTCTTTATCTTCGCCCCCTCTCCAATTATTTCCACCGACTTATCTATGGACAAATTTTCATGGTATATGCCTTCATGAACCAATATGATATCTCCATTTTCAGCATCATCAATGGCATCCTGTATATGGGTATAGTTTTCGCCATTTCCAACATTCAATACATTACCATTTTTTTCCTTTGCCTCAATCTTTCCATATCCTCCTATCTTTAAAGTTGGGTCCCCAAAAATCTCCAGTTCTTCCGCCGCCTTCATATGAAATGCCTCCGCCACACCTTCCCATGAAAAATTGCATAAATATTCAGTTATACTTTCGCCCCATGCATCTCCTATTAATCCTCCCTGCGCCATCTTTTCCGCCACCCTCACATGAAGATTTCCCAAAAACATGGTTGTTATGTTATCCCCATGACCTATCCAGCACAATCCTGTTGAGCCAATGCTTGCCACCGCCTTCCCCTTTGAGACAAAAAACCAGTTGAAACATTCCCTTGTTTTATTGAATTGTCCCAGTCTGGCACCAGATGTCATAACAATGGGAAGATAGGCATTTTTCAACTGAAGTATATTCCTTTCATAATAAAAAATCCATTTCTCATCATCCTTTGCATGGGTTGCCCATAAATGGTGATTTCCTGCTCCTTCAAAAAACACAAAACCCGCCCCCCCATTTATGGCATCATTTATTTTTCTCCAGTCCAAACCCTGGGAGGCATATATCTTTATTATATTGTAATTGTTCATTCTCCCCGCCACCGCATCCAGCAGTTTCTCTCCCTCCGCCACATCCCATGGGTCATGGAGGTAAAGGTCGCCACCGCACAGGATAACATTATTGAAAGATGCATCAGGATTTTCCTCATATTTTATTATGTTGTTTATTACCCTTTCCAGTTCCATTTTGCTTCTTGCAGGCAATCTTCCTATATAAACATCTGGCACTAAATCAACCTTATCCTTAACTTTCTTCCCGTTCAACTCATGGTCGTATTCTCCAAAGTAATTGTTTTCGTTGCTGTCCCATGAAGAGAATTTTCCATTTCCATCATATATATCTGCATAATACAAATCGCTTATGAAACGACGCTCATATTCCCAGGAAGAACTTCTGTCATTGAGATATGAATAACGAACGGGCATGAGCCATTCTTCATGCAAGCCAGGTTTTCTTCCTCCAACCAAAAGAACATATTTTATTCCCCATTTCTCAATAGCATCTTTAATGAAATATTTTATCTTCTCCGCCTCATCTCTCCCCTGAACAGTGAAATACTTACCTCCATATATCTCATTCAGCCCAACAATTACTGTCGAAATACCATGTTTTTCTTTATGCTTAGCCAGTGGTTCCAGAACATCCTTCCATTTATCAGGAGAAATAATCAAAAAATCATATGTGGAGGGAAGTGATGAGGAAGGAGTAGCGTATTTTATCTCCACCTCTGCTCCTTTATCCGAATGAATATTTATGAATAGAGAATGCTGCCCATTTTTTATTCCACATGATTTAATTATGGTGGCGTTTCCTTTCACATGGATGCCAAGTATTTTTGTTCCAAAAGGAAGCACCAATGTTTTTGTTCCATGAACTTCCAGATAAATATGGTTTTGGTTGCCAGACCCTACAAAATTAATGTAGGAAATAAGTAGTAAGAAGGATATTATTACAGTTTTCCATCTCATAAAGATAATTTCAAATGGAATTTATATAATTTGGGAATTGCAACAAATTTTTCGACAAAATCATAACATTTCTATAACTCACTTTTTTATCATCTAAATGAATGAATGGGACATAATCGCTGAAAACTTTGATGCCACCCGCCGCCGCCCATGGCTGGAATGCCTGGAATTTTTGGAAAATATAAATGGGATATGCCTAGACATTGGGTGCGGGAATGGAAGGCATCTCCTATACATGGCTGATCACTGCGACCTGGCTATAGGTGTTGATTCATCAATAAAAATGATTGGGGTAGCCCGTGGGAATGTGGAAAAGGAGAGGAAAAAGAATGTTTTGCTGGTAAATGGAAATGCCTGTCGTCTTCCTTTTCCAGACAACACATTTGATGGTGTTCTTTTCATAGCAGCCCTTCACAATATAAAGGGGAGGGAAAACAGATTGAATGCTCTAAGGGAAGTGAAAAGGGTGTTGAAGCCAGAAAGGAAAGCACTCATCTCTGTATGGGCAAAATGGCAGGATAGGTGGAGGAAATATTTTTTACTTCATCCTCTCAGACATGGGAACATATATGTCCCATGGAGGAGGGGGGTGGAAGCCCTCAGATTCTATCACCTTTACAGTATGGGAGAATTTAGGAGAGAGATAAAAAGGGCAGGATTGTTTATTGAAAGAGTATGGAGCGTCAGAAAGGCATCAAAAAAATATGCGGACAATCATTTTGCGGTGGTAAGAAAAAGGTTGGCAGATGAGTAAAATTGTGATATTTTCATACTCCTTCTGAGCCTTTAAAAATCATAATGTTCTTATATCCTTTCCAATTCCATATTGGGGGATGGGAATTATAAAAAAAGCCGAAGAACTTGCTAAAATCATAGAAAGGCAGGAATTTGTGCATATCATCACCCACTGTGATGCAGATGGAATTGCGGGTGGGGCAATAGCAAAGAGAGCACTGGATGAAAGAGGAATAAAGAATAAAATAACGATAGTGAATTATTTGGATATTCATACAATAAAAAAAATTGAAAACTTTACATGGTTTATTGATCTGGGGAATGCCCATGCCCATGAAATAGAGAAAAAAAATGCCATAATATCAGACCATCATTTTTCCTCATCAAAATGCTCATGTTCCATCAATCCATTTTATTATGGAATAGATGGTGAAACAGAAATTTCAGCATCCGGTTTAACCCATCTCATTTCTTCCAGCCTGAGCAACAATGATGCTTCCCTTTCCATAATAGGTGCCATAGGGGATTTGCAGGATGTAAAGCATCTGAAACTTGTGGGAATGAACAGAGAATTATTAAAAAATTCGAGAATTGAGATAAAAAGAGATGTGAGAATATATGGCAGGGGAAAACCTCTTTTCAGAATGCTCGCCTACTCCACAGACCCCCCCATACCAGGTATATTTAAAAAGAGTAGAAATGCAATAGGGTTTCTGCAAAGTATAGGCATAGATTACAGAAAAACATGGAATGAATGCAGCAGGAACGAAAAAAAGAGGATTCTTTCCTCCATAGTGAAATTGATGCTGGAAAGAGGCTTTGACTATACCCGCATTTCCCGAATATTTGGAGAAGTTTATGAATTGGATGGACATGATTTAAGAGAATATGCGGCAATACTCAATTCCATGGGAAAATATGGAAATGGAGAAGAAGCCATAGTTATGTGCATGAAAGAAGAGTTTAATGGGGAAAAGGTAATGAAAGAACACAGGAAAAGAATATCCATGTATATGAAGTATGCAAAAAGAAAAATGATTCAATATGATGGAATTTATTATTTTCATGGGGAAAATTTCATAGTGGATACTCTACTGGGAACAATAGCAGGAATGATTTTAAGGGAGGAAGAGATAGGGCAGCCAATAATTGCATTTGCAGAAAATGAAAATGGAATAAAAGTGTCAGCCCGTGCCCCCCAAAAACTGGTGGAGAAGGGATTAAATCTTTCTCTTATCATGAATAAAACCGCAAAAATTCTGGGGGGAAATGGAGGAGGGCACAGAGCGGCGGCGGGCGCCCTCATCCCGAGAGGAAAAGAGGAAGAATTTTTGCGGATATTTGGGGCAGAGATAAAATATCAACTAACCCTGTAGATGTGGAGCAATTTCACCCTAAAGGTTACATTATGTCCTGCCAGAGAATGAAAACTATATCCTTCCTGCTTCAATTCGTCGTCAATATATATCTTCTGGACAGTGAAAATAATGGGCATTTCTATCTGGCGGTCAAAGTATATGGTTTTGTTTACCTCGTCCTCTATAGTCTGGTTGCCTGCATAATATTCAATTTTTATCTTATCATCTGTGACATTAACCACTCTCCCTCTTATGGTGTATCCATATGCTGATATGGTGAAATTTTCAAGAGGAGGATTTGTGGTAATCCATATGGTTGTTTCATTATAGCCAGCAGAACTTGCATTTTCCCACCAGGGGTAAAGGGTGATACCTTCCAGTTTGTTGGGCGTGGTTTCAAGAACAACGTGTGTTTCATTGAAGGATACAACTTTGGTCGCATTCTTCCACAACCAGTAGGGTTGTTGAACGGGTATCTCATGCCAGTATTGTGGCATGGTTATTATCTCCCCTTCATAAGGTAGCCATTTCAAATCAACATTGACACCTTTTATATCCACAATTTCAAAAGTTGTATCAAAGCCCAGAATGGTGGAAGTGTTTAATTTTGTTCCATTTGTGACAACATTTCCAAATGCTTTATCGGGGGTCAAATTCACCTTTATTTCTTCCCCCTTCTTCATCCCCTTCATAGCCTCATACAGTCCAGGTATCTCAGATATCCTTGCCCCCTTTATGAAACCAAGGTCTCCATATTCCCATCCCTTGGGCAATTTGGAGGGCAAACCTTTTCCCAGATATATTCTTAAAGGTGTGAGATTGTAATTTTTTGTATCAAAGGGTGTGTCATACGAAACATTTCCATTAAAGGAAGATGCAAATACAGTGCCATTTTCGAGATAACCAATGTAATATATCTCTGCAAAATCACCTTCCCTCAGCACATCCTTCTGCATATTTTCATATGCATATATCCCTCCAGCCACAGCCAGTATAACAACCAGTGCAATCACTCCTTTCGTTATTTCCTTCATTCTGCCAACCTCCTTTTCATAAATACATCCATCCTATTAAATGCTTCCTCCATGGTTTCGATTGGAGGAAGTATTACTGCCCTGAAATGTCCTTTCCCGTAAACAGGGCAGAAGCCGGAGCCATGAACAAGTAAAACATGTGCTTCATTCAGCACATCCAGCACAAATTCCTTATCATTTTTCCATACATTCCTCTCAATCTTCGGAAAAATATAAAATGCACCATCTGGCTTTGATGTGGAAATACCTTCCATCTCTGTTAATCTCCTATATGCATAATCTCTCCTTTCCTTCAGTTTTTTCACCATTTCTGCTATATGCTCCTGACTACCCTTCAACGCAGAAATCATTGCAACCTGACATATGGAAGGAGAACATAGCCTCGACCTGGCAATGCGGAGAAATGCATTTTTAATTTTTTCCATTTTCCCATCTGCATCGTTAAATATGGCATATCCCATTCTCCACCCAGGTACAAGATAAACCTTTGAAAAACCATTGAAGGTGATTATGGGGGCGTCCTTAGCAAGAGATGCAGTGGAATGATGTCTCCCTTCGAACACAATATCGTCATATATTTCATCAGATATAACCACTATATCATGCTCTGCGGCAATATCCACCATTTCCTTAACAATCTTTGGGGGATAGAGGGCTCCAGTGGGGTTATTCGGATTTATTATTACCATACCTTTGGTTCTTTCATTGATTTTTTTTCTCATATCCTCGATGTCGGGCTGCCACCCCTCCTCCTCTATGGTTGCATACGGCACAGGCTTGGCACCATGGAAGGAGGTAATCAGATTATACTGAGGATAGGTGGGTCCTGGGACGAGGAGTTCATCCCCTTCATTCAGGGTGGCGGCGAGGAAAATCTGCAATGCCTCTGTAACCCCTGTTGTTATACATATATCATCCACATCATAATCCATGCCATTTCTCCTCCTTTCTCTATTTGCAATTTCCTTTCTTAATTCCTCGTACCCCTCAGAAGGCGCATAACCATTATATCCATTTTCTGCTGCTTCATAAAGAGCATCCTTTATATGCTGGGGGGTATCAAAATCATAGGCTATTGGATCCCCTATATTCAATTTAAGCACTTCAATACCTTTCCTTTCCAGTTCTTTTGCATATACTACCACCTCTCTGATAGCATAAGATATGTTCTCTGCCCTGTTGGATGGGGAAATCATGGGAATGGATTACTTACAGAAATATATAGTTAGTGGTTTTG
>CAZTWM010000062.1:0-7411 GCA_964617935.1 uncultured Thermoplasmatales archaeon
ACTCATTGAAAATGCTCATAACAGTCATTTTCCATTCTTCCAGCCCCAAATTTTTCAGCATCTATTCAGAGAAGATTTATATATCATTCAGAAATTCAAATCATGGGAATAGGGCATGGTTATGGCAAGGTAATTTTGTTCAATGAGCATTTTGTGGTTTATGGTATCCCAGCCATTGCATCTGCCATAGATAAAAGGACGATAGCGGAGGTAAAGAGATGCCAGGGCAAATCATTCATTCTTCATGACGACAGGGAGGCAACCCCTGGATATAAAGAAGAGAAGGCTGATCAGCAGAAGGAATCGATAGAGAGAATAAAAGAGGCAATGGGGATAGGAGAATGTATAGAGATATGGCTCCATGGCGATCTGAGGGCAGCGAGTGGCGTGGGGGCAAGTGCCGCCAGTTGCGCCGCCATCGCAAGGGCAATAGCAGATGAGTTTTCTATGTCGTTCACGGATGAGGAGATAAATAATTTCGCCTATGAAGGGGAAAAGGCATATCATGGGAATCCTTCAGGCATCGACAACACCTGCGCAACCTTTGGCGGACTCGTGTGGTTTGTTAAAGGCAAAAAAATGGAAAGGTTATCTCTTCCTCAACCTGTAGAAATAGTGATGGGGGACACTGGCAGGGTGGCAAACACCAAAAAGGCGGTTGAAGGTGTGAGAGAGAGGAGGGAAAAATACAGGGAGAAATATGATGCAATATTTGAGGAGGCTGAAAAGATTGCCCATGATGCAAGAGATGCTCTCCTTGCAGGAAAATGGGAGGATGTTGGTAAATTAATGAATGAAAATCATAAACTCCTGCAGGAAATAGAGGTGTCAAGTCCTGAACTTGATTACTTAGTTGAGATGGCAATGAAAAATGGGGCATATGGGGCAAAGATGACAGGAGGTGGCTTAGGTGGCTACATGGTTGCTTTAACCCCTGGCAGGGAACTGCAGGAAAAGGTGGCGAGGGCAATGGAAAAGGAAGGATTCTATGCATTGAGGACAAAAATAGGGATATAGCAAGATTTTGATTTTCATCATGTCATAAGAGTTTAAATAGGCAGATACATATTAAAATTGGAGAAGTAAGTGAGAAATGATGCCCTCAAAAACCAAAATGATAGGAAAATTTAAACTCGATGATATTTATTGTGGAGATTCACTCAATTTAATGAAAGATATACCTCATGCTACGATAGATTTAATTGTAACTGATCCTCCTTTTGCTATAGATTTTAAAGCAAAAAGAAATAATTATAACAGAACCCAAGAGAGAGTTCTGGAGGGTTATAATGAAATTCCAAAAGAAAAGTACTATGAATTCAGTGTAAAATGGATGAAAGAAGCATATCGCATCCTCAAAAAAACTGGAAGTATGTATGTTTTTTCGGGATGGACAAATTTGAAGGATATTTTAAATGCCCTGGATGACACAGGATTTATCACAATAAACCATTTAATATGGAAATACCAGTTTGGAGTTTTTACCAAAAGAAAATATGTTACCAGCCATTACCACATCTTATTTTTGGTAAAGGATGAAAAGGAATACAAATTTAATAAGATCGAGCATTATCCCGAAGATGTGTGGATAATCAACAGAGAATACTGGACAGGGAAAATCAAAACACCTACCAAATTACCTGTTGAGCTGGTGAAAAAAATTCTTTTATTCAGCAGTGATGAGGGAGATATTGTATTTGATCCCTTCATAGGTTCTGGAACAGTTGCGGTGGTTGCCAAAATGCTTGGGAGACATTACCTTGGTTTTGAGATAGTTCCTGAATACTGCGAGTTTGCAAAGCAGCGACTTTCCAACATCCAGATGAGTCTATTCAGCTATATAAATGGTAAAAATTTCAGAGGTGAATGATGTGTATGAAAAAGCAAGAGAAATTTTTAAGCAAGTTAAGAAAGAAATAGAAAGTAAAAAATTTCATTATAATGTCTCAGAGTTCGAAAAGGCAATTCAGAAACTTGTAGGTGAATATGACACAGCAAACTGGGAAAACAGGTTTGTGGTTGGTGGTGCACTGGAAGTTCTATTCTGTGCATTGCTCAATTCCATGAAATTTGATTGTAAATGGTTAAAGGAGGCAAGATATGATATCGAAATTAACAATGTTAAATTTTCCCTAAAAAGCAATTTCACAGGAGGCGGGGACATTAGATTGGTTAATATTCTGGGTGATAAAAAAGCCATTTGGGATGAACCAACATTATTTTTTATAAGCGATGTAGGGATATGCTATGCCGACCCTTCCATGGGTTTGCCAACAAAACATACAAGTGATGCTCTCACTGTTAAAACAAAGGATATAAAAGAAATGATAGAAGAAAATGATGAGTGGCTCATTCCCCTTTCTATCCCCAGAAAACCAACCAATTCTGCCAAAATTAAAACAGCCAGTTTTGATGTAGCGAAATCTATCTTGGAAGAAATTAATAGCAAATATTTAAGAGAATACTTACCTCTATTATGAAGAGTGCCGAATTTTACTTCTTTGCACTGTTAACAAATCTTACATTCCACTATCGCCTTTCCAAATCATTTATTCTTTTTGAGTAACAGATTACAATGAAACCACAATTTAAATTCAGCAATCATTAAAAACCATCTTTTATTATTCTTTCGCATTTCAGAGGGGCAATATGACTGAGAAAATAAAAATCCCAGAGCCTGATGCAGTTTTGATTGAAAAACCTTCCATCAAAAAATATCTTCGTTATCTCCTGTTTTTTGGGCCCGGCGCCATAATAGCATCTGTTACCATAGGACAGGGGCAGCTCATTCTTGGACCACAGATAGGAGCATGGGCTGGCTACAAATTGCTGTGGCTCATAACCATAAGTTTTGCTTCATATCTCATAGCCTACATTGGAACAAGATTTGTTCTTCTTTCTGGAATAGATATAATAGATTTGTTTGCCATAAAAACAAAAAAGGGTTTTCTTAACTGGGTTTTTGCATTCATAGTCTTCATATTTCTCCCTTTGTTTGTTGCCGCCATAATCACAACGTTGGGGCAGTCCATGGAATGGATTTTTGGTGTGGGACATTACCTTCTATGGGGAATATCCACATGCACATTTGCTGCCATTCTTGCCATAGTAGGGAGATACAGGATAGTAGAGTTTTCCCAGGCAATATTTGTAGCTATTCTGGGCGTAGGGGCAATTATATCTGTGGCGATGATAAAGCCTGATTTGCTGGAAATAATACCCAATTATTTTTTGGTGGGAAATGTCCCTTCCTATCCCCACTGGGTGAGCACTGAATATCCATCCCTTGCAAAAACCCCTGTCCCCCTCATAATGCTTGGTTATCTCGGCACCCTTACCGTTTCCCTTGTCACTCTCGTTGGATACTTAGGATGGATAAAGGTGAAAAAATGGGGAATATTCAGGGATAAGGAGAATCCAGATTCATTCTCTCATCAACTTCTGGAAAATTTCAAAAGGAGAGGGAGGATAGAATATCTCCCTGAGAATGAAGAAGAAGTAAAGAAGGCAAAGATATTGTTGAAACCTCTCCTCATTGACCTCATGCTTTCCTTTATAATTGTTGCAATCGTTTCCTCCGCATATATGATAGCAGGAGCAAAATTACTGGGGCATCACATTCCCTCTGATATAAATCTTTTACGCGAGCAGGCGGTTATATTTTCCAGTATAGCCCGCTGGCTCAAGCCATTGTATCAATTAAGTGTATTCTTTGCTCTTTTTGGCACAGTATATGGAGGGTTTGAAGCAGTCTCAAGAATGCTCTATGAAACAACCAGAAATTTAAGCAAAAAAATAGGGGGGATGGAGTACAGGAAATTCATGATTTATATGATGATTTACATGCTCGTCACTGGCGTTCCTCTTGCCATTTTAGGATATTATGGCTTTTCCATAATACTGATGCTGAGCATAACACTTCTTTTCATAGGGGTGGTGGGCGTTGTAATATATGGTATAGGAACAATATATATGAGCCAGAAGTATTTGCCCGAGGGTTATAAAATGGGAAAGGCATGGGCGATAATAGCAGTTATTTTCCTAATACTGTTCATGTTCCCCTTCTTTTCCTTTTTCTGATGGAGAAATATTTTATCTCCCCCTTTTCCAGCAGTTCATCTGGGAAAAATTCCAATCTTTTCTCCATTTCTTTTATCTTTTCTATACTCGCTCTCGTTGCTGGATGTTTTGCCACCATGAAAGAACAGCAATCATCATAGGGTTTTATGGAAATTTCATAGGTTCCTATCTTTTTTGCCATATCCACAATCTCTCTTTTATCCATTCCTATTAGAGGGGGCAAGACTGGCAATGAAGATGCTTCATATATGCATCCCAGATTTTCAACAGTCTGTGAAGCAACCTGCCCCATGCTGTCTCCTGTTATTATGGCATGTGCCTTTTCTTTAATCGCAACCTCATTCGCCACCCTCGCCATGACACGGCGGTAAACAATCATGCGATAGCGTGATGGAATGGAAGAAATGACCGCATATTGTAGCTCTCCGAAGGGGATGATATATGCCTTTGATTCCACCTGATATTCTGTTAATTTTTCAATAATTTCTTCCACCTTTGCTGGAGAAGAAACCATGTTTTCATTATAGAAATGGAGAAATATAACTTTACAACCTCTCTTAATCATGAAATAGGAGGCGACAGGCGAGTCTATGCCTCCTGAGAGAAGAGAAACAACACTCCCTTGACTGCCCACAGGTAAGCCACCCATGGCAGGGATTTTTTCATCGTATATGTATGCATTCCTCTCCCCTATTTCAATGAAAATTGTGAAATCAGGGTTACTCAAATCCACATCTTTACCCATTCTTTCCTTTATTTCCTTTCCCACTTCCTCATTTACCTTTATGGAGGGGAGAGGGAATTTTTTGTTTGCCCTTTTTGTAGCCACCTTGAATGTGTGAAAATTCTTTTTCCTTGCCATTTCAACCGACATCTTTTTTATCTCCCCAATATCAAGATTTGTTCCCATGGCAAAGGAAAAATTTTCTATACCAGGGATTTTCTGCAATCTTTCCTTTATTAATCCTCTATCTATTTTTTTTTCCTCCAGAATGATTCTTCCATGTTCCTTCCTCGCTGTCTCAATCTCCCCCTCCAATGCCTTCTTTATATTTCTAAGCAGCATGTTTTCAAACATGCTCCTGTTTCTGCCCTTTATGCCTATTTCCCCATAGTGAATTACTATCATTTTTAGTTTAGAAGGGATGATATTTTTTATTTCTTTTGATGAGAATTGCCTTAATATGAAAATTTTCAGCGTACATTATAAAAATCCACCGACGATTTAAGGAGTAAAGAAGTAAGTATAAAATTTGATGCTGTGTTCCACCTCCTCAATTATTTTGTCTAAACAATCAACAATTCCTAAACCTGGTTTATAATGCGAAGGTTTAATTTTTCC
This sequence comes from uncultured Thermoplasmatales archaeon, assembly GCA_964617935.1. GTDB lineage: Archaea > Thermoplasmatota > E2 > UBA202 > JdFR-43 > JAGGZK01. Next base: position 5,423 of record CAZTWM010000062.1, read on the forward strand.
ATCTGGATAGCGAGTGGAAGAAAAATGAGGAAAAGTAATTACAGAAAGGATATATAACATAATAAAATTGGATATGAAATCAACTTTAAACCTATTCCTTAGTAATTGACAAACACTCATTATCTGCTGTTTTTCATCTTGAGTAATTTGGGGTATATCTTTTGCTATTTTTTCTAACTTTTCAAGAGTTTCATCAATTTCTCTTTGCTTTTTCTTTAGTTTTTCCCGAATGTTTTTACCTGAATTTATCCAAGTCATTATTTTTCTCTTATCAAAGAATGCAACCTCTTTTTCTAACTCTACTAAAGATTTTCTCTCAAAAAATAACTTTTGTACCTCCCTAACATTAGATATATCGACTCCAAATCCGTTGAATATACTCACTAATTGTCCTATGAACTTATCTTGTAACATTTGAATAAAAACACGAGGCGTTGTATGTCCGCATTTACGCAGATCTTCTATTGAAATATATCCGAGGATAAGCCCATATGTTTTGGCTAATTTTTCTATACTTTATTGAATATGGTATACAGCAAAATTAAAGATATTTTGAGTATACAATATCTTACCTGTTTTTAAATCTTCTTTAGATATTTTGAAGAAATCATGAGCGAGTTCTAAATCCTTTTCTGTAACTCCCTTATTCATTTGTGCTAAGGTTCCAGATAATGCGATAATTTCATCAAAATTCCGGGATATCATTGAACTTACCATCGCTTTAATTCTCTTGTTTTTTATGGCTTTAGATAATTTTAGGACAACATTTCTCAGTTTTTCCTTATTTTCTATTTCATTTTTATTCATGGATTATTTCTTAAAATCACTCGAGTTATTTAACTTTTAACACAGGTCTTAAATACCTTATATATACCCAAAAAGTGAATTTGTCTCTGTTTTGATGAAGATTTCACAAAAAGTTCAAACATTGGGCTTACTTAAGATATTCCTCTTCTCTTGATATAAAATTACGAAAATACCTTCTTTTATCCTAAATGGCTGTATGAACAAAAAACAGTGGACCGGTCGGGATTAATTTTAATCTCTCCTGTTAAATTTGCAGACAGACCCCCTTTTTTGCGGGATATATGCACACAGGAGGTGGTATATGAATAGTGATATATTAAAATATATGGGAAGAATTGTTGCGGGTGCGTATTACGACTTCCAAGAAATAAGAAAGGCGATGATGAACAGGACGAGAGACTTAATCCGCAGGAAGGCAGAGGACATACCGTTTGATAAACTGGAGGATAAAAAAGAGGATAAGACCTTCGATAAAAAGTATTCTGATAAAAACCTGTTGTTTACCCTTATGGATATAAGGGACAAATTGACGGACAAGGAATATGAATACCTGAATAAGACGTTTAAAATTGCGGAAATGACCAAAGCACTCGAAAGAGAATACAAAAAGTTAATACTCCAATATGTGGAATCAGAACCAATCTACAGAGAATTTTTAGTACACATAAAAGGTATTGGAGAGGTATTATCTGCAAACTTGATTAAGGACTTTGGATATTGCGAAAGATTCCCAAAGGTTTCTTCACTGTGGAAATACTGCGGATTGCATGTGGTGGACGGCAAAGCACCAAAGAGAAAGAAAGGCGAGAAAATTGATTGGAACATAAGAGCGAGAGTTCTTGCATGGAAGATAGGGGATTGTTTCATCAAACAGAATACACCATTATATAGGCGGGTATACGACATAGAGAAAGAAAGACAGTTAAAATTGATGGAAGAAGGTGTAGAAAACGCTCCAGAAAACAAATTCCATGCTCACTTGAGAGCCATGAGAAAGATGGTTAAGATATTTTTGCAACACTACTGGTGTGCATCAAGGGAAATAGCAGGTTTGCCAGTTACGAAACCATGGATAATAGAGCATGGAGAACACGGAGAATATATTACATGGAAAGATGCTCTTAGGGAAAACATACAAGCAAGAGAAGAAAAAATATTGAAAATAAAAAGAGGGGTGAAATG
>CAZTWM010000063.1:0-7282 GCA_964617935.1 uncultured Thermoplasmatales archaeon
CCATTAATTTTTTCCTCTCACTTATATCACGGGCTATGAGAAGGATATGCTTTTCCTCATTCCATGAAATTATAGAAGATATTACCTCCACCGGCACCCTTTTCCCATCTCTCGCCACAAACTCCATCTCAAATTTTTTCACCGATTTATCTCCTTTCTTCCTTGCCTCCCTGTACTTTTTAATCTCCTCATGGTATTTCTCCGGAACAAATCTCTCCACCTTTTTCCCTATGATTTCCTTTACATCATAACCACTTACTTTTACGCCATATTCATTAACATATAAAATCCTCCCATCCATGTCATGTGTAATTATAATTTCCTCCGCACTCTCCGCCAGAGCACGATATTTTTCCTCGCTTTTCTTCAAATCCTCCATTAATTTCTTTTTCTCCGTTATATCCTTTACTATCCCAAGAGCATGTGGCTCACCGTTGTATATCACCTTTGTCATGGCAAGGTCTATGAAAGCATGACCTCCATCCATGCGTTTAACTTTCAGCTCATACCTTCCCTCTGACACCTCTCCTCTCAAAGCCCTTTCCACATCTTTCTTTATTCTTGCAACATCTTCTTTTTCCAGAAATTCCAGCAGATTTTTCTTCCTTGCTTCCTCCATTGACTTTAATCCAAAAATTTTCAGGAAGGCAGGATTGGCATAAACAGGTTTGTATCCCTTGGCGAGAAATATGCCATCCATGGAATTTTCCGCAAGTATGCGATATTTCTTCTCGCTCTCCTCCAATGCCTTCCTTAGCGCCTTGCTTTCTGTTACATCCAGTACCACAACTATTGTTCCCTCCCCTGGCTTTTCAGGATTTATTGCTCTTACATGCAGGAGGCAGTCGAAAACGCTTCCGTCCTTTCTTTTCCATCTCGTTTCTACCCTTGCTGTTCTTCCCTTCTTTAACGCCTCCTCTATTATTTTCCCCACCCTCTCATATTCCTCGTCGTTTTCATAAAGAATGCGGGCATCCTTGCCCAGCGTCTCCTCAGGGGTATAACCTGTCATGCGATACATGGTTTCATTTGCCCATCCCAGAATGCGGTTCATGGTAAAGCCAATGCCAACTGGAGCAGTAGAAAGAATTGCTTTCCTGAGCAACTCCTCTTCATATAATTCCTCAGATATTTTTATTGTGTGGATGGCGAGCGAGACATCACGGCACATTTCCTTCAGAAGGCTGACTTCTTCCTCATAAAAATCTCTTGAGTTTATTATGATGGTGAGAAATGAAAATTCATCCTTGAGGGATGGAATCACGATTATTTTTCCTCCATTAAAATCATGGACTATTTCCCTTCCTTCCTCCTCCGCCCTTTCCGTCAGTTTCTCCGCCTTCACCAACTCAGATGCTCTTCTGCATATTTCCTCATCCCCTCCTATATATCCTATATCATCGATGTCCAGATATATTCCCATATAGTTTTCAACTTCAGAAAGAATATGGCAGATGTTCTGCAGAAGTTTTTCCATATTTTTTTCTCTCTGGATTAACTGATTAACATCTCTCAATGCTTTCAGCAAATCATTCAGATGCTCAAGTTTTTCTTCATATTTTTTCTGCTCTCTTATATCCACCATTATGGCAGATGAAAAAATCAGGTTGCCTTCTCTATCTCTAAATGGAATGACTGTCATCAGAACAGGAATTTCATCCCCATCCCTTGCCTTTCTAACAGTTTCAAATCTTGCCCATCCTTTCCTTATCGCCTCCTCCATCTGCTTTTTCTGCTCTTCTTTGTTTACTGCCATTATGCTCATGTGCCTTCCAATCAAATCTTCCCTTTTCCATCCAAAAATTTCCTCCACAGCCCTGTTTGCATATATTATCCTCCCTTCCCTGTCCACACTCACCACTGCCTCCTTTGAATGCTCAACTATGGAAGAAAGCATTTTCTCCTTCCTGTTTATCTCCTCTCTTTCAATTGCTGTCTTAACCACCGCAGATAAGCGTTCAAAATGGCGGGGTGTTTTTATAACATAGTCGTCCAAGCCACGCTTCATCGCCTCCACCGCCACCTCTTCCGTGCCAGTACCTGTAAGCATTATTACTGGTGTGAAGGGTTTTCTTTTCTTAATTTCCATCAAAATTTTTATTCCATTACTCCAGTGAAGATGATAATCTGTAATGACAACATCAAAATCCTCTTTTTCCAGGCATTCATGGAACTGTTTTTCCGTTATTATTTCAACAAATTCTGCATCAGGATATGCCCTGCTAAGAAATTTAATGGCTATCTGTCGGTCATCTGGTTCGTCGTCTATAATAAGAAATTTCATAGCTCAAATATAAATACCAAACTTTTATATATAAATATTGTTAATTCAACTAAGAATAATATTTTATATAATATATAATGGATAGATCCTGTTTCCTTTATTCTGGCAATTCAATCCAGAATGTGCTTCCCTCTCCTTCCTTACTTTTTATACCCACCCTTCCTCCCATCTTTTCCACACCTTTTTTTACTATAGCCAGTCCTATTCCGGTGCCCTCATATTCTTCCCTTCCATGTAAACGGGTAAAAAGAGAGAATATTTCCTCCTTCTTTTCTTCTGGAATTCCTATACCATTGTCCCTAACATATATTCTCACATTTCCCTCCTTCTTTTCCCCATCAATCTTAACCATGGGCTTTCTATCGGAGGGAACAAACTTTATGGCATTGTGTATAAGGTTATAAATGACCTCCTTCATTATCTCATGGTCTGCATGAATATATGGTAATTTTTCCACCATAATATCTGCATTTCTTTTCGTTATTTCATCCTCCATTTCGTTTATAACTTCCTTTACAAGCAGGTTCATGTCCAGCCTCCTTTTCTTTACTTCCCTCTCTTCCACCTTACTGTAATTCATCAATTTTTCCAGTATCTCCTCCATTCTTTCACTGGCATCCCTTATCCTTTTAATCATATCTTTCCCTTCCTCAGAAATTTTATCGCCATGCTCATCTAAGAACAGGGAGGAAAAAGTTTTTATGCTCCTTAAGGGCGCCTTTAAATCATGGGCAAGGCGATGGGAAAGGAATTTTGTCTCCATAGTTTTTTCATCAACCATTTTTTCCAGATAATTTTGATATTCTCTGAGTTCTGCTGTTCTTTCCTCAATTTTTCTGGTTAATGTTCTGTTCCATACCGCAAGGATTGCCACTGCTGCTGCAATGAAAGAGGTGAAAATAAAAATAGATTTCACAACCCATGAAGGAAAGCCATGCTGCACATATACCTTCGTCCCATACCATTTCTGATATATCTCATCATATACCCCGTTTGCCATAATGGCATCGATGGAGGAATTTATTCTTTCCAGCAATTCATGATTTCCCTTCCTCACAGCAATGGCTCTATCTCCTATTTCCACACTCTTTCCTATAACATTGATATTTTTATAACCATGTTTTTGAATGAGATAAATCCCCGTATAATAATTTCCAAAAAATGCCGTCACTTCGCCCTTGGCAAGTAAAGCCATGGCTTCATTCTGGCTATCTGCCTCCACAATGTAGGCATGAATGGCATGACTTTTCAGATATTCCTCCGAGATATCTCCTGCCTCAACCCCCACGCTGTGCATGGAGAGGTCATGAATATCTTCTATGCCCGTGGTTCCCTCCCTAACAAAGATGGCAAGTTTTAATGTAAGAATGGGCTTGCTGAAATCAAAATACTGCCTTCTTTCCTCATTTTCCGCCATGCAAAGCACATCGATACTTCCATTTTCCAGTGCTTTTACAGCATCACTCCACACCATGGGCTTTATTTCCATGCTTTCGTTCATCTCCTTGGCGATGGCTTTCATTATATCCACATTGAATCCTCTCACCATGCCATCTTCCACAAATTCATGGGGAGGATAGTTTTTGTCAATACCAAAAATTATCTTTGAGGATGCAAAAGGAAAGGAAAATAAAATGATGAGGAAGAGAATGACAATTTTTTTCATATATATTTAAAAAACCTTTGTTTATTAAACTTGCTTTTTTGCATGATTAAACTTTCCAAATCCATAAATAGTAAATTCATTATTACATTCATGGAAGAAATAGGTTATGTAGAGCATTATTTCTCCAGAATAGGAGTGGCAGCCATTAAAATAACCGATGGAATTCTTAGGATAGGGGATAAGATAAGAATAGTTGGCGCCACAACAAACTTTGAACAGATTGTGGAGTCCATGGAGGTGGAGAGGCAGAAAATAGAGGAGGCAAAGGAAGGGGATGAAGTGGGTATCAAAGTCGTGGAGAGGGTGAGAGAAGGAGACAGGGTTTACAAACTTGAATGAAATGAGGAGCATAGTAATAGGCATAGATGGGGCAGAGCCGTCTCTACTGGAAAAATGGATTGATGAACTGCCCAATCTCCAGAAATTTTATTCATACTATGGAAGGATGGAATCCACATTGCCGCCATCCTCCGCCCCCGCCTGGACAAGTATTGTTACAGGAGTAAAGCCCGAAAAGCATGGTATATATGACTTCTTTTATTATGATGAAAATGGTGGTGAAATAAAGGTTGTTTCATCAAGGATGAGGAGGGTGCCAGCCATATGGAACCTTCTCGATTCCATCGGGAAAAAAAGCATTGTAATAAATGTTCCCCTTACCTATCCCCCAGAAAGAATAAATGGGATAATAGTATCAGGACTTCTTACTCCTCCTGGCGAAAACTTTGTGGAGCCGGTAGAACTGAAAAATTTTTTGTCTGACTACAAAATGGAGCATCTCATAGTGGATGATTTACCCATAAGGATGGCGGCACAGTATAATCCTGACAGGGTCATGTTTTTACTAAATCAATGGATTGAGAGCAGGACGAAGGCGGCGATAAGATTGATGAAAAACTTTTCATGGGACTTTGGAATGGTGGTTTACAGGGCTACAGATTTAGTTCAGCATTTCATGTGGGGAAGGGATGAGGTTTTTGAGATATATAAAAAAATAGATGGAGAAATTGGTAGAATAATGGATAACTTCAAAGCAAATTATTTCATTGTTTCCGACCATGGATTTTATGGAGTGAAAAAAAATATTTTCCTAAACAACCTTCTCCATGAAAGAGGATATTTGAAGGTAAAAAAGAAACCAGTATCAATAAAAGTGGGTAAATTGCTCATGCCCCTCCTATACAGGATGCCGAGAAAATTCACCCATCTTTCATTCATAAGAAAACTTCTCTTTTCCATTGCTTTCAAGAAAAACGTGATTGACGTGCATTCTTCAAATGCCTTCTGCCTTTCATCCAGTTCAAGGGCTGTTATATGTCGGAAAGGGAGGGAGGAGGAGATAAAAAAATTGCTGGATGAATTGGAGGATGGGGGCAAGAAAATAATGAAAATGGTGCATGCTTACTCAACAGATAATATTTCGTATCTCATTTCAGATTTGGAGAAGGAATATGCAATAATGGATGTCCTCAATTTTGGCGAGATAATTGGAAAACCAGAAAAATTTCATTTTCATGGAGAGCATGGAAAATATGGAGTGTTCATGGCTTATGGCGACGACATGAAGGATTTTGAGGACACCGTTCATGTTACAGATGTGGCACCCACTGTGCTTCATTCCATGGGATTGCCTGTTGCATCTCACATGGACGGAGATGTTGTTCCTCTGTTTAGAAATGGAAGAGAGGTAAGGAGAGTTGAATGGGAAAAATTTGGGCTGAGTGAGAAAGAGAGGAATATTCTGAAAAACATTGCCTCCTCCCTCACGAAATAGCAACAGTAACTATTCTGAAATATATTCTGCCATCCTTTTCATCAAAGAAAATGGAATCGTTGCCATCATCACTTCCATCCTCTACTTTGTACCCTCCTCCTTCGGGATAACTGCTTCCCACCCTGTTTCCTAAGTAATAATCTATGGTCAAGCTTTTCCCTGTCTCCTTGTTGCTATCCTCGCCATTTATATCAAGCATTTTCTCCCTGCCCAGCAAATCCTTGTAATAGAGTTCTATTCCTATGGTGTGATATCCAACGCCATCATTCACATCCTGGGTGACATTCCAGGAAACACCAAAATCTTTATCTATGGGCACCTCCACTTCCTGCATTGCATACATATTCTCATCTATGTATATCTTTGCCATAACCTTGGCACTTTGCTTTCCCACCACAACAAAATCCTTGATTCTTATTTTGGATATTTCCACCATTATCCCTGCGTTATTATATGGAATGTAATCCTGGCTATCTAAAACGCCGTCGTTATCATCATCATTATCTGCATTATCACCCACTCCATCCCCATCGCTATCCTTCCATTCCGTGGGGTCATCGGGGAATGCATCCTGGCTGTCGGGCACACCATCTCCATCTCTATCATGCGTTGGGTTGAGCACTTCCTCATAATTTTTGTATACAAAGGGGGCGGAGATTATGACAATTATGATTATAAGAATCGCCATGAAGAGCAGAAGCATATTTCTTCCTGATTTTATATCTCTCATTCTAAAAATAATTGCGAGTAAACTTAAAAACTTATTTATGTCATTCATGCTATATTAAAAAGAATATGAAAAAGGGAGGGACAAGGTGCTCAGAGTTACAAAGCATGCTTTTCTTAGAAATGTAAGGGAATATCTTCATGGGCAAAGTATGGAATCATTCACTTTTGAATCCCTTTCACCACTTCCACTATAAACAGGGATAGCATGATGAGGATGAGAAACACAAGGGCTGAACTTGAAAAAAGCACTTCATACGCCCTGCTGGTTGGTATCTCCAGGGCGTATGGCGGAGTGGGAAGATGGATAATGGTGGAGTATGTGCTCATGATTGTTCCCGCTACCGCCGGTCCCCATGTTGCACCAAAATTTCTGAATAAACTGTTGGCTCCCGTTGCAATACCCATCACCTCCCGTTTGACACTGAATATGAGAATGTTGATGAGGGAGACATTCATAATTATTATTCCGGTGGTTAGCACCATCGTCATGCCAATAAAAACCCATATATTGACGGTGGTGGCATATTTTGCAAGGAGCAACAAGCCAGCAAATGCAATTGCCGAGCCCAGGATGGCAAAAAATTTTGCCCCTATTTTTATCATCAATTTTCCTGCAACAGGGGCAACAATGAGTATTACAATTGCATTTGGTGTCATCAGCAAACCCGTATCCAGTATACTCTTCCCGAATCCATATGGATGGGGCATCTGAAAAATGTATGTATTGGCTTGGCTCATCATCTGTATGCCAAAGCCTGCCATCATTATACCAATATTTGCAATCATTGGATTTATGGAGGAAATGATGTTTATTGGAATCAGAGGATTT